>DATEXS010000311.1:0-18159 GCA_035256725.1 Anaerolineae bacterium | reverse complement strand
CCCCCTCCTGTGCCATCCAGAACACGCGCGAAGAGCGAAAGTCCTCGCCTCCGTCGTCGTCGGAGGCCAACTGGCTACCCTCGCTGTCGTAGAGGGTGACCACCGTGTCTATCTCGCGCCCCAGGTTGGAGGTCCCGATCTGGTAAGACTGCCCGGGCTCTGTCTCGAAGTACAGCCAGTCCTGGTCGCCCGGCACGTGCAGATTGTGGCTTTGCGAGACTCCCAGCTCGACAGGCCTGGCCTCCACCAGCGAATCGTCGGGCTCCCACTGGTCTGGAGACGCAGGCTGCCGAGGCGCGACGATGGTAGAGGACAGCGAAGGGACTGCCCAGGTGCTGGTCGGCGTGGCCGATGGTGGAGCAGGAGTAGAAGACGGTGTAGGCGTGTCGCTTGCGGACGGGCCAGGAGAGACCGCCTGGACAGCGGCGGGGGAACTCCAGGGAGGCATAGGGCTTGGCAGCCACGAAAGCGGCAGGAACTCCGGCGAGGCCCCTGTCGCGTACAAACCCAGCCAGCTTCCGGCCACGAAAGACGAGCAGATCGCAGCCACGCCAACGATTGCCGTGACCGTCCACTGCTTCCTGGTCACCGTTCCTCCACCACGCGGCTCAGACCGCCGCCGGCTATCAGCATCCGCCTCTTGTCCACACCGGTCATTGTAGCCCCGCGCTCAGAGCGCCGCAATCGGCATGCGCGTGCCGCTGCCTGGGCGCCGCACCGCGCGAGGCCGACTCACTCTCTTATCCACACCCACCAAAGTCTGGCCTTACCCTACAGTCCCAGCCCTCCAGCCACACCGTACCACCTCCGGCGGCCGGGACGTCACAGCTATTGACTCTCGACCCTCGCTTGTGTTATAATCTCTGTAGAACACAATCCTGGGGGGAGGCCAGCGAGCCATGTTCCCTTTTTATTTTGACATCAGATACTTGCTCTTCTCACTGCCTGCCCTGGTGCTGGCCCTATTCGCCCAGTGGCGGGTTCAGTCTGCCTACCGGAAATACTCCCGCATCCGCAATATGCGCAGTATCAGTGGGCTGGACGCCGCGCAGATGCTGCTCAGGTCCAATGGCCTGGGTAACGTGGGCGTCCAGGGGACCCGCGGCTTCCTCAGCGACCACTACGATCCCTCCAAGGAGGTACTGCGCCTCTCCGCGGAGGTGGCCCGTAACCCCTCCATCGCCGCTCTGGGCATCGTGGCCCACGAGGTGGGTCACGCCCTTCAGCACCAGTCCGACTACGCGCCCCTGCGAGTGCGCTCCGGGCTGGTGCCCCTGGTCAACCTGGGCACCTGGCTGGGGATGATCCTCTTCGTCGTGGGTCTGGTCATCGAGTTCTCCGGTCTCATCTGGCTGGGCGTCATCTTCTTCTCGGGCAGCGTGGTCTTCGCCCTGGTTACCGTACCCGTGGAAAGAGATGCCAGCCGCCGTGCCCTCCAGATACTCAAGGCCGATGGATTGGTTGGCACCACCGACATCCAGGGCGTGCAGGCCGTCCTCTCCGCAGCGGCTCTGACCTACGTGGCTGCGCTGGCTCAGGCCCTCTCCCAGTTACTCTACTTCGTGCTGCTGGCCACAGGCATGAGCAGGAGGGACTAGTGCTCGTGGCGTTTGACCGCTGAGTGACGTGGCCACAGAACAGCATGCCCAGGTAGCTCTCCTCGACCTCACCCACTCAGAGCTACAGGGGCTCGTTCTCTCCCTGGGGGAACCCGCCTACCGGGCAGACCAGCTCTACGGCTGGCTGTACAAGTCCCTGGCTTCCCGCTTCGACGATATGCTCAATCTACCCCAGTCCTTCCGCCAGCGGCTGGAGGAGAGCGCTGAACTCCGCCTCTTGACCCCCCTTGAGGAGGTCAGTTCCGCGTCGGGGCTTGCTCGCAAGGTGCTCTTTTCCCTGCGGGACGGCGAGACCATCGAGAGCGTGCTGTTGCTCTACGACCGGCGGCAGTCTGTCTGCGTCTCCACTCAGGTGGGCTGCCCCGTAGGCTGTCCGTTCTGCGCCACGGGACAGAGCGGCTTCGTGCGCAATCTGAGCCCTGGAGAGATCACCGAGCAGGCCCTGTTCTTCGCCCGACAACTGAGGGAGCATGAACAGGAGGTTACCAACGTCGTGTTCATGGGCATGGGCGAGCCATTCCTGAACTACGACACCACCTGGCAGGCAGTGGAGACCCTCAACGACCCTCGAGGCTTCAACCTCGGTGCCCGGCGAATGACCATCTCCACCGCCGGTGTGGTCCCTGGAATTGACCGCCTCGGTGGGGAACCGCTTCAGGTAGGCCTGGCCATCTCTCTCCACGCACCTACGGATAGGCTAAGGCGAAAACTGGTGCCTATCTCCAGGCGGTATCCGTTGAGCGAGTTGATGGCCGCGTGCGACGGGTACGTGAAGCGCACCGGCCGCCGAGTAACCTTCGAGTACGCGCTCATACAGGGCATCAATGACAGCCTGGAGCAGGCGCGACTGTTGGCGGATCTGCTCTCGGGGCTGCTCTGTCACGTTAATCTGATCCCCCTCAATCCCACCGCCGACCCGTCCTGGCAGCCCAGTTCGCCAGGTCAGGTGTCAGCCTTCCATGAAGAACTGAGAGGTATGGGCATCAACAGTACGGTCAGGCTGAGAAGAGGGATGAGCATTGAGGCGGGATGCGGGCAGCTGCGGTCGCGGTGCGCGCTGGGCCCAGGCCAGCCATGATTGCCTTTGCCGGTCATAGCAGATAACATTAGTGTTTTGGAGGTCGTCTGTCCCTCCTATCGCTCCCTATCGACCGATGTACGAGGCGGGGAGACCGCCTTCAGACGGGTAACGGAACTGGGTGCACCGTGTTATCTGGTAGAGGGATCAAACAGAGAAGCCAGCCCCGGGTGGGGCTGGCTCAGGCTGCGGTCATCAGATCGCGCAGGAGCGCAACCGATGCTATTCAGGAGGATTGCTTGGACAGCGTTCGCAGGCACCTGGTACAGAGGCGCACTTGCCGGGTGGTCTCGCCGTCGCTGATCGTCTTCCTGTGTAGATTCAACTGCCAGCTGCGGTTCGTCCGGTTGTTCGCGTGGCTGACGCTATGACCAAACCGAGTACCTCTACCACATATGTCGCATACTCTTGCCATATTCATAACCCTCAATCGCATAGTAGCTAGATACAAGGATACCACTTCGCGGCAACTTAGTCAAGTCAGCGCTGGGCCTGGCGCCAGGCCCCAGCCCTACCTAGTGACCTCGTGAGGCAGAGACCAATGGCAGAAGAGCAGAGATTGGGAAGCATCGAGATCTCGCCCGTAGCCATTGCCAGCATGGCCAGCCAGGCGGTGTTGGGGTGCTACGGCGTCGTGGGCATGGCTTCGCGCACCCTGCGCGATGGACTGGCGGAGGTCCTACACCCCTCCGATAGCCCCAAGAAAGGGGTGCAGGTACAGCTGGTCGATGACAAGATCACCATCGACCTCTTCGTGATCATGGAGTACGGCGTCAGGGTCTCCGAGGTCGCGCACAACGTGATGCAGAGCGTCAAGTTCAATGTGGAGAAAGCACTGGGTGTGCCGGTGGCGGACGTGAACGTCCACGTCCAGGGTCTGCGGATCAGCAGACGTAGCTGACCAGGACGCATGCTGAATCAGGTCGGAGGTTTCGAGCATTGACCACGGAAAAGCAAGCAGAGGCCGCCACGGTGCCCCGATCCTTGACCCTGTGCAATGGACGAGAACTGAGGCTCCTCTGGCAAGCAGGCACCATCTGGTTGGAGAGACACGCCGCCAGCATAAACGCCCTGAACGTGTTCCCCGTCCCCGATGGAGATACCGGCACAAACATGCTGCTCACCATGCGGGCCGCTCTGGAGGAGTCGAAAAACACGCCTGATGACTCGGCCGCAGCAGTGGCCCAGGCCACAGCCCATGGGGCACTCATGGGAGCGCGGGGCAACTCGGGCGTCATCCTTTCCCAGATGCTCCGCGGGATAGCCACCGGCTTGAAGGGGAAGAGAAGATTCGATGCCGCTGACTTCGCACGAGCACTTGTCGAGGGATCCGCTACCGCCTACAAGGGCGTCATCAAACCGGTGGAGGGCACAATCCTCACGGTTGGCCGAGAGGCCGCGGAGGCAGCCCGCGTAGCGGCTGACGAGGGAGTACGGGAGTTCACCCCACTGATGGAGCGGGTTGTCGCAGCAGCCAGGGAATCGGTAGCCAGGACCCCCCTTCTGCTAAGCGTCCTCCGCGAGGCAGGCGTCGTAGACGCTGGAGGCGAGGGTCTGTACATCATCCTGGAAGGTGCGCTGAGACACCTTAGAGGAGAGCCGATGGAGACGGACGAGTTGGTTGAGCCAACCCCCAGCGCGGTGGTGAGCCCGGCCACGGAAGGCGAGCTGAAGTGGGGCTATTGTACGGAGTTCGTGTTGCAGGGCCGGGGCCTGGACCTGGAAGAGCTTCGCCAGCGCATCAGCGCCTGGGGCGACTCGGCTCTGGTGGTTGGCGACGAGAAAACCGTGAAGGTACATGTTCACACTCTCCGACCTGGCGAGGTGATCGACTACGCCTCCGGCAAGGGCACCTTGCATAGTATCAAGATTGACAATATGCAGGACCAGCACCGCGAGTATCTGGTCATGCGCAGCGAGGCCGTGCACGAGCCCGCGGTGTCTGAGAAAGAGAGAGACGGCGTAGCTATCGTCGCCGTCGTCTCGGGCCAGGGCTTGCGGCAAGTGTTCACTAGCCTGGGGGTGAGCAGTATCGTACCCGGCGGCCAAACCATGAACCCCAGCACACAGGAGTTGCTTCAAGCCATAGATAGCCTGAGCGAGAGAGAAGTCATCGTCCTTCCCAACAACGATAACGTCGTGCTGGCTGCAGAGAAAGCCAAGGAGCTTTCGAACAAGAACGTCGTAGTGGTGCCCAGCGAGACCGTCCCTCAGGGCATCAGTGCCCTGCTGGCCTTCAACTACCAGTCCAATCTTCAGAAGAATGCCGAGTCCATGGCCAGAGCCACTCACAGTGTCCAGACGGCGGAAATCACCAAAGCAATTCGTTCGGTGAAGATTAACGGCCTGGAGGTGGAGGAGGGGGAGATCATTGGACTTCTCAACGGGGATCTGACAGCCTCAGGCCCCGGTATCGAAGACGTGATCCTCCAACTTCTGGAGCAAATGAAGGCCGCGGAGCACGAAATCATCACGGCATACTATGGAGAAGATGTCGAGGAGGCTCAAGCGGCAGAACTGGTGAACAGACTCCGGGAGCACTATCCGGAACAGGAGTGGGAACTGATTGATGGGGGGCAGCCGCACTACTATTACATCCTATCCGCAGAGTAGCCCGTGCGAAGAGGCTGCGGGCCCACCGCGCGAGCAGTGACCACATGAGGCGTGACAAATGCGTAGAGTGAGAATAGTGACCGACAGCACCGCAGAGTTGCCGGTGGAGGTGACCGAGGAACTCGGCATCGCGGTCGTCCCGCTGACCATCCATGTTGGTCGGGAAACCTTCCTTGACGGACGCGAGATTGACACTGAGACTCTGGCCCGAAAACTGGACCACACAGAGGCCTTGCCTTTCGCGACTGCTCCCTCAGTGAAGGCGATTGAAGACGCCTACCGGGATATCGGCAACGGCACGGATGACATCGTGTCCATCCACATCTCCGCGGGATTGAGCAGCACGGTCGACCTGGCCAGACGGGCGGCGTCCTCCCTCATCGGAGAGCGCCGCATCGTGGTAGTGGATTCCCTCACCACCTCGCTGGCCCTCAGGATTCTGGTCACGGCCGCCGCCGAGATCTCCCGGCGAGGGGCGAATCTCGACGAAGTAGTCAGGCTGGTACGAGCCATGATCCCTCACGTCTACCTGGTCTTCTTCGTGGAGAGCCTGGAGTATCTGGAGAGAGACGAGCGGATCGGCAAGGCGGAGGCCCTGCTGGGCACAATGCTGAGCATCAAACCTCTCCTCATTATCGAGGATGGGGAGATATTGCCTCTGGAGAAGGTGAGAACGCGAGGCGGTGGCCTAGACAAACTCTACGAGTTCGTAACAGAGTTCCCGCACCTGGAGAAGATAGCCATACTCAGAGGCCCCAACGCCGCAACGCCCTCAGATCTGGTTGAGAAGCTACAGCTTGCCTATCCGAAGAAGGACTTGGATCTGGTCACCTACGGGCCGGTCCTGGCCACCCACCTGGGGCAGGCTGCCATAGGTGTCTTCGTGTACGAGGGCCTGTAGTGCCGGGCCCAGGAAGAAGCAGCCTGTCATGAATTCTCCGTCCTCGCCCTTACAGAAACTAGAAAAGATCCTTATTCTGGAAAGGAACCTGGGATACACCGACAGAGCGGTGATAGGAGGCCTGGGGCGGTTCGTCTCCTACTGGGCAGACGGCGCCCGGCAAAGCACCACTGATCCGACCCTCACCCGGCTCATTGACGAGACCGGCGCCCTGCTGCAATCCTACTCCCACGAGACGGCCGGCAGGCGCCGAGAGATGGTCCAAGAAGCGCTGCGGAAGTGGGAAGGGGTAGACATGCCTGCCCAGGAGGAGAAGCACGAGGCCTCCGCCCCCAAACCCGAGGAGCAACCCGGCACCGAGAACAAGCAGGCCAGGACCAGTCTCTCCTCACCGGTCACTGAGTTGCGCGGCGTGAGCGAGGCTTACGCCAGGAGGCTCGCACTCCTGGGAGTGAAGACAATCCATGATCTCCTGTACCTCTTCCCTCACAGGTACGACGACTACAGCGCTCTCAAAACCATAGACAAGCTCCAGTACGGTGAGGAAGTAACCATCATCGGGACGGTCAGGGAGACACAAGAGCGCACCAGCAAGCGAGGCCAGAACCTCGTCTCCAGTACCATCTCCGATGGGACCGGCGCGTTGCAGGCGACCTGGTTCAACCAGCCCTACCTGGTCAGGCGGCTCAAAGCCGGCAGGCAGATCGTCATCAGTGGGCGGGTGGATCAGTATCTTGGTCGTCTCACCTTCTCCTCCCCTACTTGGGAGCCGCTCGACGAAGAGTTGATCCACACAGCGCGCATGGTACCGGTGTATCCGCTGACCAGGGGCATCGCCGCTCGCTGGTTGCGCCGGATGGTGAAGAGAACCACCGACTATTGGTCGCTGCGTTTGCCCGATCACTTACCCCCAGCGATACGAGAGCAGAGAGGACTCCTTGAACTCGAATCGGCCATCAGGCAAATACATTTTCCCGATAACTGGGAGGCTCTCAAAGCAGCCCGAAGACGTCTAGCCTTTGACGAGTTACTGATGATCCAGCTGGGCGTCTTGCGACAGAGGCACGACTGGCAGATGAGATCTGCGCGGCCGGTTCGCATCGACAGGCCCCTGCTGCGGACTTTCCTGGAATCACTGCCCTATAGTCTGACGCCTGCCCAGGAAAGGGCCCTGTCCCAGATCTTGGACGATCTGCAGCAGCCCAGGCCGATGAGCCGTCTGCTTCAAGGTGATGTAGGATCGGGAAAGACGGTGGTCGCAGCAGCGGCGATGCTGGTCACGGCAGCCAGTGGCATGCAGGCAGTGCTCATGGTGCCGACGGAGATACTCGCAGAGCAGCACTACATGAACCTGGAGAGGCTCTGGGGCGAACTGTGGCTGCCCGGTCTAAAGAAGCTATCATCGGAGCTGCGGCTTCTCACTGGTAGTCTCAAGCCCTCTGATAAGGCCAGGATCTACGACGAGATAGAGACGGGCAAGGCCACAATCATCATCGGGACCCATGCCCTCATTCAGGAGGAACTAGCGTTCCACAACCTCGGCATGGTGGTGATTGACGAACAGCATCGGTTCGGTGTGACCCAGAGGGCATCTCTCCGCCAGAAGGGACACAACCCCCACGTCTTGGTCATGACTGCCACTCCCATACCCAGGACTCTCGCACTCACTCTCTATGGCGACCTGGATATCTCGACCATCGACGAACTGCCCCCTGGGCGGAAGGAGATTGTCACCAGATGGTTGAAGCCCAGAGAGCGGGAGAGAGCCTATGCATTCGTGCGAGCCCGGGTCGAAGAAACGCAGCAAGCCTTCATCATCTGCCCTCTGGTCGAAGAGAGCGAGAAGATCGAAGCGAAGGCTGCGGTCGACGAACATCAGAGGCTACAGAAAGAGGTCTTCCCTGATCTGCGGCTTGGTCTCCTCCACGGCCGGATGACAGCCGAGGAAAAAGAGGTCGTCATGCGAGATTTCTATCGAGGGGACCTGGACATCCTGGTCTGCACCCCCGTGGTGGAGGTTGGCATCGACGTACCCAACGCCACAGTCATGCTCATAGAAGGGGCTGACCGCTTCGGGCTGGCCCAGCTACACCAGTTCCGCGGCCGCGTGGGGAGAGGCGAGCAGCAGTCGTACTGTCTGCTGCTCGCTGAGTCACCGACCGAGAGCGGCGAGCAACGGCTGGAGATCATCACCAGCACCCAAGACGGGTTCAAGCTGGCCGATGAGGACCTGGCCATGCGCGGCCCTGGCGAGTTCTTCGGCACTCGTCAGAGCGGGCTGCCAGACCTCAAGGTGGCGCGCCTGAGCGATCTGCGAGTCCTGGAAGAGGCGCGCTCCGTCGCCCAGGAGATCTGGGGAGAGGATCCCGCCCTGGACATGCCTAAGAACCGACTGTTAGCGACTCGAGTAGATGAGTTCTGGCGGCGGGGCAAGGGGGACCTCAGTTGAGCAAAGGCCAGGGACGGCTTTCCAGGTGTCGCGGAATGTGTTATAATGGAGGACGTGCACATCGACGTGAGTTTTATGCGGAGGTATTGTCCTGATGAGTACGGCCATCTTCCCTGGCACTTTCGATCCCATTACCAACGGCCACCTCGACATCGCGGGTAGGGCCGCTGCCCTGTTCGATCACCTGATCGTCGCAGTCTATGCGCACCCCCTCAAGACGCTGCTCTTCTCCACAGCGGAGAGACTGGACATGGCGTGCAAAGCCTTCGCAGACTGGCCGAACGTGACCGTAGAGAGCTACGACGGGCTCACGGTGGATGTGGCGCGCAAGAAAGGCGCCAAAGCGATCATCCGCGGCTTGAGAGTAGTGGGAGACTTCGAGTTCGAATTTCAGATGGCCCTGATGAACCGCACACTGGCACCAGACGTAGAGTCGGTCTGTCTGATGACGAGCAAAGAGTACTATTTTCTGAGTTCCAGCATCGTGAAAGAAGTGACCAAGCTGGGTGGAGACATTAGTGCGCTGGTGCCGCCTTTTGTGGTCATCGCGCTGAAAGACAAGATCCGGGCACTCGGAGACGAAGCCGACGAAAGAATTAAGATCACAACCATGCGCGACTAGTGGGTGCTCCGGCACCGGGGCCGCACGAAGGGCAGTGAGCATCGGGATCTGCTGGAAGCGATCTCGCTGGGGAGGTGATCAATATCAGAGACATCTCGCTACTCATAGATCGTCTGGAGGACTTGGTCAACGAGGGCAGACGGATCCCTCTGATCTCGGGATGCCTGGTTGACCAGGACGAGTGTCTGGCGATCATCGACCAGATGCGAATAGCCATTCCCCAACAGATCGCTGAGGCCAGGCGCGTCCAGCAAGAGAGGGATCAGATCATTACTCTCGCGCAACAAGAGGCCCAGGTCATCAAAGAGACGGCTCGCGAGGACGCTCGGCAGGTTTTGGACAATCGTGGTCTACTGCGAGAGGCAAGCCAACAATCCGCGGCCATCGCCGACGAGACTAGGCGGCAGGCCGAAGAAACCATGCGCGGTGCCGACGAGTACGCGATCAGGGTGCTGGGCGAACTGGAGGACCGACTGATCGCCTTGCAGACTACCATCCGGAATGGTCTCGAGATCTTGCAGCAAGATGCCGGAGTGGAGAGGCTGGCCGCCGAATCTGGCTTGGATCAGTCCATAGAGCCGGACTCCGGGCCCCCATGATGCGCGCATGGCCCGGCAGGGCAGCAGTAGGCCAGAGAGACCACAACACCGATGAGTATGAACAGAACCACGGGCTTACGAATCAACGTCGCCCAACTGCTCAAAGGGCCGACGGGAGCAGTACGGCGGCTCCAACTATACGACGAAATCGACGACCTGGACGAAGACCTGATCATCCTCGCTCCCCTCACGGGTATGGTGACTCTGATCCGCACGGCGGATGGCATACTGGTGACGGCACCACTAAGAACCGTCGTGGAGCTGGAGTGCAGTCGCTGCCTTGAGCCGTTCGAGGGGGAGCTTAAGTTAGAGATAGAAGAGGAGTTCGAGCCAAGCATTGATATCCACACCGGGGCGAAGCTCCCCGTAAGAGCAACGGAGCAGGATGCCACAATCATCGACGAGCACCACATTCTCGATCTCACAGAGGTGGTGCGCCAGACCATTTTCTTGGCCTTGCCTATGAGTCCCGCGTGCCAGCTAGGATGCGCGGGCTTGTGCCCGGTGTGCGGGAAGAACCTTAATGAGGGGCGCTGCCAGTGCGCGGCCGATGACACGGACCCCCGTCTGGAGGTTCTCCGACAACTCCTTTGAGGCTGCAGGCGAAGCCAGGATCTAACATAGACTAACGACTAGGAGCACAAAACATGGGCGCAGTACCCAAGACCAAGATATCGAAAGCACGCCGAGGAGCGCGACGGAGCCACCATGGATTACAGCCACCTCATCTTATCGCCTGCCCTCAGTGCCACGAGCCCCGGCTTCCTCACCGGGTATGCCCGTCGTGCGGGTACTACAAAGGTGTTGAAGTAGTCAAGCCCAGGACAAAACCCGAGTAGGATGCCCCACCGCTCTACGATTGCTGGCAACCAAAGCTTCGTTGAGCCAGAGCGTGCTCCCGCCCAATCGTGTGGAGCGCCCGGGCTCCACGGGTCGGCGAGATGACGGAGATGTCAGACAGGCTGGCTGTTATCTTTCCGGGACAGGGCTCGCAGTATGTGGGCATGGGGCTTGACCTCTACGAACAGTATCCTGAAGCGAGAGCACTGTTTGATGAGGCCGACGAGATCCTTGACCTACGCCTATCCAGGCTGTGCTTCGAAGGTCCAGAGCACGAACTCAACGACACCGTCAACACACAGGTGGCCATTCTGACCAGTAGCCTGGCCACTCTGAGTGCAATGGGGGGCATGGGCCATCTGGACGCAGCGGCCTTCGTCGCTGGACATAGCCTGGGCGAGTACACCGCCCTGGTAGCGGCTGGCGCGATTTCCTTCGTCGATGCCCTGAGACTGGTTAGGGAACGTGGGCGCCTGATGAAGGAAGCCGGCTGCCAACGTCCCGGGGGTATGGCCGCCGTCCTTGGGCTTTCAGCAGAGGCCGTCTCTACGGCTTGTGACCAGGCACGGCACGAAACGGGTGCCATCGTACAGGTCGCCAACTACAATCTGCCGGAGCAGATCGTTATCTCAGGGGAGCATAAAGGCCTGGAGCGAGCCATTGAGCTGGCTAGAGAGAAGGGCGCCCGGCGAGTAGTGCCCCTGGCGGTGAGCATTGCCAGCCACTCTGAGCTGATGGAGCCAGCCGCGCGCGGCCTCTCCCAGGCATTGGAGAGCGTGACGTTTACGGAGATGAACATCCCAGTGGTTGCGAACGTAACCGGTAAACCTCTCAAGGATGTCCCTGCGATACGGGAAGAGCTCGTCAGACAAATCGTCTCGCCGGTTGAGTGGGTAGCTTCCGTCAGTTTTATGTTCGAGCAGGGCGCCAGCACCTTCGTAGAGGTGGGCCCCAAGGACACCCTGACCAAGATGACCAAGCGCATCGCTGAGCAGGCACGGGCAACTAGTGTCGGTGACGTCGCCGGCGTCGAGGGGTGGCGCAGCGGTACAGCCCGACAAACCAACGTTGGTGTAGCCTAGCGCGGAGGACAAGCGGATGCTCGATCTGACAGGAAGAGTGGCGCTGGTGACTGGCAGTTCGCGAGGTATCGGGAGGGCTATCGCCGTGAAGCTGGCCAGCCTGGGAGCCGGAGTATTGGTCAACTACAACCACAGCGCGGACGCAGCCCAGGAAGTAGTGCACCAGATAAGGGCAGACGGGGGCCAGGCTATAGCTGTTCAGGCAGACGTCAAGGATGCGGCACAGGCCAAAAGTCTGGTGGACGCGGCAGTCGATCATTTCGAGCGCCTCGACATCCTGGTCAACAACGTCGGCATCACCCGAGACACCTTGTTGATGCGTATGAAAGAGGACGACTGGGACGTCGTCTTGGAGACCAACTTGAAGGGCACCTTCAATTGCACCAGGGTGGCGCAGCGCCCCATGATTAAGCAGCGCTACGGACGCATCATCAACATAACCTCAGTATCCGGGGTGGCCGGTCAGGTGGGGCAGGCCAACTACTCAGCCTCCAAGGCTGGAATCATCGGCTTCACCAAAGCAGTGGCCAGGGAGCTTGGTGCCCGAAATATCACGGTTAACGCCGTTGCTCCCGGGTACGTTCCCACCGACCAAACGGCAGACCTCCCTCAAGAGTTGATAGATTACATACTGGAACTGACCCCCATGAGGAGGCCGGGGACTGCTGAGGAGATCGCCAATGCGGTGGCCTTCCTTGCCTCCGACGAGGCGAGCTACGTGACCGGCCAGGTACTGGGCGTGGATGGTGGTATGATGGCCATCATGCTGTGAAGACGGGAGTACTCTGATGAAGGAAAGACTGGGCACAGTGACTATCGCACCCCAGGTCCTGCTGACCATCGCCAGGTTGACCACCTTGTCCGTTCCCGGGGTCGCAGCTATGAGTTCTAGCCTGGCGGGCAACGTAGGCCGTCTCTTGGGCAGGCGAAGCCTTAGCGAAGGCATACACATGGAAGTGGAAGACGATGTGGTCTACCTGGACCTGCACGTCCTGGTGGAGCCGGACGTGAACCTGCTAGAGCTCGGTCGGCAGATTCAACACGATACGGCGCGCGCCATCAACGATATGCTGGGTATGCACGTAGGTGAAGTCAACGTGCACATCGAAGACGTGGCCCCTTCAGGTGCAGACGAGGATAGCGAAGAGGAGGCGTAACGGTGAAGGCCCGCCGTCGGGCCCGGGGAGTGGCCCTTCAGACGCTGTTCGAGGTCGATTTGGCTGGTCATGACGCCTCTCGCGTCTTGGAGCAACGTCTCGCAGACTGCGATGTGACGGCGGACGGCCTGGAGTTCGCGCGTCACCTGGTAGAGGGAGTACTCAAGAACCTCTCCGAGATCGATCCGACCATACGAAAGATCGCCCCCGAGTGGCCGTTGGAGCAGATGTCGCCCATCGACAAGAACATCCTTCGAATCGCCATTTTCGAAATGACCTTCGACCCCGAGATTCCCGTGAAAGTAGCGATCAATGAGGCTGTGGAGTTGGCCAAGCTCTTCGGTAGTGAGAGTTCGCGCCGGTTTGTCAACGGAGCCCTGGGGACTCTAGCCAGCCAACAGATCTCCACACAGACCCACTGCGAGGGGCCATGAACTTCCTTGGAGTTGGTCCTGCGGAACTTCTGGTCATCCTGATCATTGCGCTCCTGGTCTTTGGCCCGTCGAGACTCCCTCAGGTTGCCAAGGACCTCGGGAAGACCATCGGCAAGGCGCGACAGGCCCTGGATGAGATACAATCGGTCACCGAGGCCCCGTTGAAGGAGGTGAAGGAGTTGAAGGAGGCGCTCGACCCGGCCGCCGTGGAGAAGAAGTTGCAGGAATCGGTCCAGCAGATCGTCAGCCAGGAGCCACCCAGCCAACGGAAAGACGGTGACCAGGCGCCCGCAGACCAAGTCGAAGAGAAGCAGCCTGAGGCGGAAGAAGAATGTCGGACATAGTCTGGCTCGCGATCCTCTGCTTCCTGGCCCTCATCGTGCTGGGGCCCCGGAAGCTGCCCGAAGGTGTCGAAGCACTGTGGCTCAGCGTCACGAATCTGCGACGGTCGCAAGACAACCTTGAACCTCTCGACCTCGACACGGCTAGGCAGAGCTGGCGCCGCCAGAGCAGCTCCATCTACGGCATCGTCCAGTTTCTCTACGCGGTCACCGAGCACCTGGGAGAACTGCGACGCCGGGCCATCAGGGCGGGCCTGGCCCTCATCGCCGCCAGCGCGGTCAGCGTGCTCTTCACCGGCAAAGTCATGGAGCTCCTAGTCCGGCCGGCGGGGGGGCTCAAGCCGATTTTCCTGCGCCCTACAGAGCTGTTTTTCACCTATTTCAAAGTTGCCCTCTTGGTCGGCCTCTGTCTGGCGCTGCCCTACATCCTCTTCCAGATTCTGGCTTTCATCGCCCCGGCTATGGAAAACCCGAACGAGAAGAAGACCTTCCGGAGCCTCGTCCTGTTTGGTGCTTTGCCTGGCACCTTCTTCTTTCTCGCTGGGGTGACCTTTTGTTACGTGGTGATGCTACCCTTTGCGCTCCGGTACTTAAGGACTTTCGGCGCGGACATCGCCGAAGCCCAATGGACCATCGCGTCGTACATCTCCTTCGTCCTCACCTTCCTTGTTGGGGTGGGCCTGGTATTCGAGACGCCCCTGATCATGTTTGTGGCAGCCAAAACGGGGCTGATGAGCGCCCGCAAATACCTGTCCTATTGGAGGTACGCCGTGGTCCTGATCTTTGTAGCGGCCGCTGTGGTGACTCCCACCCCCGATCCCTTCAACTTGCTTCTGGTAGCCACCCCGCTGCTGTTTCTGTATGGACTCGGCATCCTCCTGTCGAAATTCGCGTGACAATCGCGACGAATCGTGAGACTCAAGCAGACCACTTAGCGCAAACCCGGTCATACTGGAGAGGAGAATGCCCAAGGACAGAGTGATCATCATGGGAGCCGCGGGCCGCGATTTCCACAACTTCAACGTCTACTTTCGCGACCGCGCTGAGTATGAGGTGGTGGCGTTCACAGCCACCCAGATCCCCAACATAGACGACCGAGTCTATCCCCCGGAACTGGCAGGGCCGCGATATCCTCAAGGCATACCCATCAACCCCGAGACAGAGCTATGCCGGCTGATAGTGGACCTGGGCGTGAATCAGGTGGTATTCGCCTACAGCGACGTCTCGCACCAGTACGTGATGGATAAGGCGTCACAGATACTCGCAGCCGGGGCGGACCTGAGACTGCTGGGACCAAAGGCCACCATGCTGCAATCCCGGCTGCCGGTGATAAGTGTGTGCGCGGTGCGTACCGGCGCTGGCAAGAGCCAAACCTCCCGACGGGTGGCTGACGTACTGCATGGCCTGGGCAAGCGGGTAGTCACCGTGCGCCATCCCATGCCCTACGGGACACTGGCCGACCAGATCTGCCAGCGATTCTCCTCTTACGAAGACCTGGATCGTCACCACACGACTATCGAAGAACGAGAGGAGTACGAACCTCACATAGAACGAGGTGGCGTCGTGTACGCGGGTGTGGACTACGAGGTCATCCTGCGCGAGGCCGAGAAGGAGGCCGACGTCATCCTCTGGGATGGCGGCAACAACGATCTTCCCTTCTACAAGCCTGACCTGCACATCGTCGTGGCCGACCCACACCGGGCCGGCCACGAGCTGAGCTATTATCCCGGTGAGGCCAATGCCCGGATGGCCGACGTGGTCGTGATTAACAAGATAGATACGGCCGACTTTGACGGTGTGAACACCGTGCGCCGCAACCTGCGAACCATCAATCCAGATGCCATAATAGTCGAGGCGGCCTCCCCGATTTTCGTCGAAGATCCGCGAGAGATTCGGGGCAAGAGGGTGCTGGTGGTTGAGGACGGGCCCACGTTGACCCATGGAGGCATGAGCTACGGGGCCGGAACGGTGGCTGCCACCAAGCTCGGAGCCGCCGAGATCGTAGATCCGCGCCCGTACGCCGTCGGTTCCATCAAGGATGTCTACGCCAGGTACCCCGCCATGGGCGCCGTGCTGCCGGCCATGGGCTATGGGCAGCGTCAAATCAAGGAACTCGAACAGACTATCAATGCGACCCCCTGCGACCTGGTTGTGGTCGCCACACCCATTGACCTGCGCAGGATAGTCCAGATCGACAAGCCCTGTGATCGGGTCAGGTACGAATTGCAGGAGATCGGGCAACCGACCCTGGCGGACCTATTGCAGGATAGGTTCGCATAATCACGTACACCACGGCTGGCCCCTGGCCAGCCGTTTTGCTGACCTTCGCTGGTGGTGACCGGTCCAGCGCGACCCGAGGGGATGTTTCTGAGAAAGAAGCTGCCCGGCCCGACAGGGAGCGTCGAGCCCAAGATGAATCTGAGGAGGCAATTCGTATGAGAACAGTAGCCATCGTTGGTGTCGGGTACTCGGGCTTCAGATCCATCACGCCGGATCTCTCCTACAAGGAGTTGATGTACGAGGCAGCGGCGAAGGCGTATGACGATGCCGGTGTGGACCCGCAGCGAGACATCGAGAGCTTCGTGAGTGTGGCAGAGGACTTCAATGAGGGAACGAGCATCTTCGACGAATACGTGCCCGACCAGATCGGAGGGGCACTGAAGCCTGTACACACTATTTCGGGAGATGGTCTCCACGGACTGATCGCTGCCTACATGCAGGTGCTCACTGGGGCTATGGACATTGTGATGGTGGAGGCGCACAGCAAAGCATCCAACATCCTGACCCCAAGCGAGGTCCTCGCCTACGCCATGGATCCCATCTACAACCGGCCCTTGGGAGCCAATCCCCTGTTCATCGCCGGGCTGGAGATGAACCGCTATTTGTATACCACGGGCACCACCGAGGAGCAGTGCGCCGAGGTCGTGGTCAAGAACAGAGGCAATGGCTTCCTGAACCCATCTGCAGGGTACGGCGCAAGACTGGGCTGCGACAGGGTGTTATGCTCCGAGATTATTGCCTATCCGCTCAAGAGTCTAGAGATCAGCTCACCCGCAGACGGAGCCGTGGTGATGGTCTTAGCTGCCGGCGACGTGGCCGTCCAATTGACCGACCTCCCCGTCTGGATCCGAGGAGTAGGATGGTGCAACGAAACACCCTCTCTGGAGACCAGGGATTGGGAAGGGGCAACCTATGCTCGCCTGTCGGCTCAGATGGCCTACCGCATGGCTGGCATACGCAACCCCTGGCAGGAGCTCGACTTCGCTGAAGTGGATGACACCTTCGCCTACAAGGAACTTCAGCACATGGAGGCGCTAGGGCTGTGCCGGCCGGGAGAAGCCGGGCAACTGGTGCAGGAAGGAACCACCGAGCTGGACGGCGACTTTCCCATCAATGCCTCTGGGGGGAGCCTGGGGGTCGGTCACCTGCTGGACGCTTCCGGACTGGCCCGTGCCTTGGAGGTGGTTCTGCAGCTAAGAGACGAGGCGGGTGAGCGTCAACTGGAGGACGTGGAAACCGGCCTGGCCTTCGCCTGGCGGGGCATCCCCACCACCAGCGGAGCAGCCGTGATTCTAGGCATCTGATAGACAATACAGAGTGGTCCTTGACTGACAGTAACAGTTCCGTTCGCGACTAGCGAGGAGGTTAGGAATGGGCATGAGAAAAGTAGCGGTCGTAGGAGCCGGGATGACCAAATTCATGCGCCGAGCTCAAGAGACAGGAAGAGAGTTGGCCTTCCAGGCAACCAAGATGGCCCTTGACTCCTGCGAGATGACGCTGGATGATATCGACGGGGTAGCGCTAGGCACCGCCCCTGACGCCTTCGACGGACTGCACATGAAAGGCGAGTATCTTAGCGACGGGGCAGGAGCCTGGAACAAGCCGTATATGCGATGCTACGTTGGGGGAGGCACTGGCGTCTTCGCCGCCATCCAGGGCTGGTATCATGTAGCCTCAGGGCTGTTTGACACGTGTCTGGTGGTCTGCGAAGAGAAGATGTCCAGCTGCA
The DNA here is from genome assembly GCA_035256725.1 of Anaerolineae bacterium. Taxonomy (GTDB): domain Bacteria; phylum Chloroflexota; class Anaerolineae; order UBA7937; family B3-Chlor; genus JAUVXJ01. The sequence goes on along the minus strand of DATEXS010000311.1, from coordinate 415 downwards.
AGCCGCATCCCCAAGCTGCTTTCCTTACCATTTTCGATCATACCACCGAGCGCCCGCTGAAGCCCAACCTGGTCTGGATCTTCGCCCTGGAGATGAACCGCTACATGACTGTACACGGTCTGGAGAAGAAGGACATCGCCAGGGTCGCTGTGAAGAACAAGAAGAACGCCCTCGACCACCCGTGCGCCCAGGTGGCGGCTGACATCACGGTGGAAGACGTGCTGAACTCGGAGGTCCTGGCCTGGCCCGTACAGCGTCTGGACATTAGCCCCACCAGCGATGGCGCGGCGGCGATGGTCCTGGCCGCCGAGCATGTGGCTAAGCGGATCACGGATAAGCCGGTTTGGATCAAGGGTGTAGGCTGGTCCCTGGACTCCGCCTACTGGACCAACAGGGACCTCTACTACCCCAAGTA
>DATEXS010000310.1:0-8611 GCA_035256725.1 Anaerolineae bacterium | reverse complement strand
AAGACCGGCAATTGACTCAAAGCTTCCCTCCAGACACGAGCGCGCATCACCTCGCTGCTCAGGCTCCAACGTCAGTCGTACCCAGCGTGCAGAACTCAGACCGTCTCAGCTTCAAGTAGGGTCTTGCCTCCCTGCTCTCTGCTATCAGGTCCAGATCCACCTCTGCGTAGAGAACCTGCTCACTTTCGTCGGCCTTGGCCACCAACTCTCCATTCGGATCCACGACTAGGGACTGTCCGCAGAAGTCCATGTCGCGCTCGAGGCCCACGCGGTTGCACAGGGCAATGAACACGCCGCTCTGGACAGCGGCCACTCTCAGCTCCCACTCGAAGAACTCCAATGGCTCGCCCTTCACATTCGCCGTGGGGATCACAATGAGCTGGGCCCCCTTCAGAGCGCAAGACCGTATGCTCTCAGGGTAATGCCTGTCAAGGCAGATCACCACCCCGACCCGCCCCCTTGCAGTCTGATAGACCTGGAATCCCGAATCCGACGGCGCGTAGTAGTCCTGTTCGTAGAAGAAAGGCATCTGTACGATGTGGACCATCTTGGAGAGCCCCAGAATCGTGCCGTCGTTCTCGACCACCGGAGACGCATTCCATCTCTTCCCGCCTTCTTCCAGGTACAGGTTGGGAATAGCGATTAGGCCCAGTTCTCGGCAGGCCTGCTGCATCGCCCTCATCGCCGGGTGGTCGATCCCCACAGCGTACCTCGAGGCATCGCCACCAGGGAACTGCGGGAAGAAAGGGCTGAACTGGATCTCTGGGAAGCAGACGAGTTGTGCGCCGTTGCTCGCCGCTTCCCTCATACGTGCGAGGGACTTGTCCAGGTTCGCCTCTAGACTCTCTTCCATGCTCATTTGAACAAGGGCGATTCTCATCTCCTGCCTCCCTCGACCTGTGGTGGGTCCTTCGCGCTGGCCGACAGCGCCAAGCGGGAGCGCCGTTCGGAGCCTCGCTGTGGGCTCCCTGCTGCGCCGTGCGGCAGATAGGAAAGGCGGAGCTCTCACCAAGGAGCTCCGCTCGCATCAGAGGTCAAGTACCCCCGGGGGAGTCCTTCCTACATATAGTGTTGAGCTGGTGTTCGGGTGACTTCTCCTGAGTGCTGCTGCAGAGAGTGTCGCCATCCCGGCGAGAGCAATTGCTCTATACCGATCCGAGGGCAGACCGGCTCCATCTAGATCATCCCGAAGTGTCTGAGGGCCTGCTTCATAGGCTCGATCTTATCTGGCGAACAAGGATTCGCCCTTTGATCAGCGTCAAGGCGATTCGGCGTCTCTCTAGAACCAGTCCGCATAGTTCCTTCAGGTGAGCTATCCAGCAGGTCTTGGGGTGAAACCGTAGGCCTGCTTGACGTAGGCTTGGATTTCTGCGTAACTCCCCATTTGAGCCCGCTCTCTTTGAATGACAGAGTGTTCCATGTCGCGCAGGCGGGACCTTGGCTACGTACCCGATCCGCCTGGGCCCTTGTTGTCCTCGGCCGGCCAGGACGGAGAATTGCGTCGCGTGGACCTCTACCTCCACATCCCACAAGGAGCCGACGGCTCTACCAGGCACCCACCTCTCTTCGGTGGTGGCGGTTGCTAAGTGGTACCCGTCCCGGTACCCAACGCTCCCCTCGTCGTACTGTGTCACCTCGCATCCGGGAGCGGGATAGCCAAAGTCACCCTCCAGCAACGCACTCCCCTGCGCAGCAACGGTGCATGCGCCCGAGTCCGCCATCAACCCGACGTCCGCCTGGCCGGAGGACCAGGCGTAGAGAGCCAGGCACATCAATGAGATTCCAGCGTGCTCAATCCTCATGCTGGCACGCCCAGCCAGCCGCCAGAATCCCGTCAAAGTCGTCTCGGAATACGACAACAGGTCCAGGTGTCGGGGTGGCCGCTGGTTGGGCAGGCAGGGTTGGCTGTGGTGTGGCCGACGCCTCTGGCGTCAAGGTTGGACTTAGCTCCTCAGGCACAAGAGTGGCCGTCGGTGCCGGCACTGGCGAGTCGATAGACAGCGCTGCTCGTGTTGCCGCCATGGCAGCCCGCACAGTTGCGTCTGCGTCAGGAGTTGGAGCCCCGACGCAAGCGGGTAGAATCAACGCCACGGAGAGATAAACGAACAGAAGCCGCTTCATTGAACTCTACCTCCCCTCCTCCAAGGGGCTGGCTCAGTAGTTCCGGCATGGAATCCGACGGCGCGATGGCTGCCGCCTGCTCATGCAGACCAGTCACCCACAATGTACCACGATCTGGTGCCACCCGTCAACGGATTCATCGTAGCTGTCCCCGCCATCTCTTGACCACGGGCCGACGAGGAAAGCCCACACCGCTCCGACGGGCAAGGACTCTTGTCGCCGTGGCGTCCTACTACAACTTGCGATTGGTCGCCCTTTCAGGCATGATATGGTTAATGAGTCCAAGATCGGGCCCAGCTGACGGTCCAGACCGTTGAAAGGCAGGTTGTCGCATCGCGGCGAGCTCCGCGGATGGGCCTGTTCTTTGTTCGTGCGCGGCACGCCCGCGACAACACGCGGATCACATCGGCGTTCTTGCTGCGAGAGTCAGAGTACCCGCTCGCTCTCCCGGTCTTTCAAGGGTGCCGCGTCCACCCAGCCCCGTGGGACGCGTGCACGTTGCGAGCCAGGGATTGTCAACCCGAATGCCGCTTGCCGGGCTCGAATCGAGCGGGGCAGACGCACGGATGCGGAGCCATCGGGCGCCCTATGCATCGATCACCCGAGATCGTCGCTGGGCTCTGGATGTGCTCCAGGACAAGGGCTTTTGCTACGACAGCAGCATCTTTCCGACGAAGAACTCTCTGTATGGCTTCTGCCGGGCCCCGCGGTTTCCCTATCGCCCCATCACGGGCACACGCTTTGTTGAGTTTCCGCTTTCGAGGGTCAGGATCGTGGGGCTGAAGATACCGATCGCTGGGGGTTTCTATCTGCGCACGCTGCCCTACTGGTTTGTCAGATGGGCATCACCCGCGTCCATCAGGAAGGACTCCCGGCAATCATCTACTTGCACCCCTGGGAACTGGATCTGAACCAGCCCAGGGTCAAGGTCACGCCACGCGAACGAATCACTCACTTCCACGGGCGGCCAACACTGGAACTCAAGCTCCATCGGTTGCTCAAGGGTCTTTGCTTTGCCCCATTGAGAGAGCTATTGACTGTGGTGGGGAGAGGCTGACGGCAACATGGTCGAAGTGGTGAGGTTTCTCGAGCGCGATGCACTGGCCTGGGATGAATACGTTCAACATTCGCAGGTCGCGTCTCCCTTCCACTTGCTCGCTTGGAAACGGGTAATGGATAGGACGTACGCGTACCCTTCCCATTACCTTATGGCCAGGAGAGGGGGGCGAATCGAGGGCGTCTTGCCGCTGTTTGAACTCAAGAGCAAGATCCTCGGCCATTCGCTTACAACACCACCTGGCGGGCTCTGCGCGGAGAACGAAGAGGCAGCCGTCGCTTTGATCGAACGGGCCAAAGAGCTCACCGCCAACGTAGGCGCCAAATACCTCTCTTTCAAGGACTCTTCGAAGAAATGGGGTGGCGGTCTGGTATCAGTTGCCGAGCATTATACCATGATCCGCGATTTGCCAGCCCGGACGGATGAGCTTTGGAAGAGCTTGGACAGGAAGGTGCGGCGGTACGTCAGGATTGCCCTCGAGAGTGATCTCCAGGTCAGCCTGGGTGACGGGGAATACCTTGATGACTTCTATGCCGTATATCGCATTTTTCTCAGGGATAAGGGCACACCTAGTTTCGGCCGAGTATTCCTACGCAATGTTGTAGAAGAGTTCGGCGATAAGCTGCTGGTCTGCTGTGTCCGATGGCAGGGGCAGCTGATTGGGGCATATTGCGCATTTCTCTTTAGAGATGCAATCCTTGGAGCCTGGGGAGCAGCGCTGCCCAGATACCTGGATCACCGTCCTAATCACATGAGCTACTGGACATACATGCAATATGGATGCGAGCACGGGTTTAGGCACATGGACTTGGGCAGAAGCCGAATGGGGTCAGGACCGTATGAATTCAAGAAGGGGTGGGCAGCCCAGCCTCGGCCCCTATATCAGCAGTACTACTTGAAGGGCATCTCTCAACCGCCAGCAGTGGGCGGCAGTCGGGAAGACGATGCCAAATATCGCCTCTTCGTCAACCTCTGGAGGCGAATGCCTCTGCCGCTGGCAGAGGCCCTGGGCCCACAATTGCGTAAGATGATACCTTTTGGCTGACAACGGGGGAAAGAGACTGCTTGACAGTGAGAGCCTCAGCGCCAGAGTTGCACCGACCGGGTACCGTCGAGGTCCTGAGCGTGGGTGTTGGCCCAGCTACCGTAAGCGATGGGTTTGGACATGGAGCCACGCATCGTTGGAAGATTCCGAGAAGGCGACATGAGTCACTGCTTTGGTGATATATCCAAAGCTCGAAGGATACTGGGCTACGCACCTGGAGTGACTTCTGAGGACGGTGTGTCCGATCTGCTGAGATGGGTGGAGCAGCAAGAAAGCCTCGACTTGATCGACCAAGCCGTGCTGGAGCTAGACCAACGGAGGTTGACCAAGTGATGCAAAGGCAGGAGCACATCCCCTCTATATGGCCATTCCTGTCTGTTCGGACCACGAAGATGCAGGCAACCGATCGAAATGGGTACCAGCACAGGCTTCAAGACAGGCAGAACAACCGCTGGGAGGTTTGCTGCATTGCTGCCCTCTTCTGAGTCGACGCGACGGGCGTTTGGCTGGCCCCGTACGTTCCGGGCCTTGCGCCACCGGAACTTCCGCCTCTTTTGGTCAGGACAAACCGTCTCCTTGATTGGCACCTGGATGCAGATGGTGGCCCAGGGCTGGCTGGTTTATCGCCTCACCGACTCGCCCTTGATGCTCGGGCTAGTCAGCGTTGTCGCGCTGCTGCCTGTGGTGCCGCTGTCTTTGCTGGCGGGCGTCATAAGTGACCGGTTTCCACGCCGCAACCTGATGATCGTGACTGAGATCGTGCTCATGCTGCAGGCCCTCATTCTGGCCGTCCTCATCTGGCTCAACGCGGTCCAGATCTGGCACATCGTAGTTCTGAGCTTCGTCCTGGGAGCGGCCGCTGCTATGGAGCAGCCGGCCCGACTCGCCTTCGTTGTGGACGTAGTTGGCGAGGAGGATTTAACCAACGCGGTGGCCTTGACCTCTTCTATGTACAACAGTGCTCGCATCGTGGGGCCAGCCATCGCCGGCTTGCTCCTAGGGTGGGTCGGGGAAGCCGGCTGCTTTTTCGTCAATGGGCTGAGCTACTCGGCTGTGATCCTGGCCTTGCTCGCCATCCGATTGCCGCCTCAGACTCTGCCCACAAACCCCCTCCGGGTGACGGAGAGCCTGAGCAATGGACTAAGATACGTGTGGGACGCCACGACAATTCGGGCGCTCATGGCTATCGTGGCCGTGTCGAGCTTTTTCACACTGCCTTACATAGCCTTGATGCCCGTTTTTGCACGGGATGTGCTAGGGGCGGGGCCGGAAGGGTTGGGGTTCTTGATGACTGGAGTCGGTGTCGGGGCCATAGTCGGCGCTCTGGGAGTGGCTAACATCCAAGAGGGACGACGGGGAAAGTGGTTAACTTGGGGAAACATTATGGGACCTGTCTTTGTGTTCCTGTTCTGCCTATCTCGGTCTTTTCCTCTGAGTCTGGCCCTAGTCGCCCTGGTCGGTGCCAGCAGCGCCGTACGGCAAACACTAGCTAGCAGTCTGATCCAAATAATCTCTTCAGGCGAATATCATGGTCGGGTGATGAGCGTATTCAATCTCCTCTTCAGTGGCATGTCGCAGATGGGAGCGTTGGGAGCAGGCGCCGTGGCGGAGTTTACCGGTGCACCCTGGGCCCTTGGGTTGGGCGCAATCGTCAGCCTGGTCTGGGCACTAGGCGTGGTCTGGCGTATGCCGTATGTGCGCCGGCTGACCTGAGGGAGTCTCTGATCGGTATAGCGGAGATCATCACGCATCGTGTCTGGTTAGGGAGATGGTGAAGTGGACGTAGCCGAAGTGACGTCAGGGGACATCGGGAAACGGGGTGATTACGTGCCTAACGCTTGCGTACGACCCGTTAGAAGAAGCCTCCGACAACCCCAGATACTGCGTATTCACACACGTTTGGTCTCGGCTACCTGATGCGGTCGTTCCCTTTCTCGGTCAGAAGTCCCAGCGCAGTACACCATATATATGACAAGGTGCTTCTTCTGAGGGCAACCGCCTTGACGAACCGACAGGACCATCACATGTCGACTATCGTCTTACGAGGAACCAAATGACTGGCAATCAGAAACCTGTCGCCAGCGTCATTGTCTTGGCCTACAACGACAAGAAGTACCTAGAAGGGTGCCTGGGTTCCCTGCTCGATCAAAACATGTCGAAGCAAGACTATGAGATCATCTACGCCGACAACGCCTCGACAGACGGTTCTGCGGACTTTGTGGCGGCTCGCTTCCCAGAGACCAGGGTGCTGCGCCTGGACAAGAACTATGGCTTTGCCGAGGGGAACAACCGGGCCGCTGCCGCGGCCCAGGGGCGTTTCATCGCCTTCCAAAACCCCGACACAATCGCCCACCGGCGCTGGCTCCCCGAGCTGATCAGAGCTATCGAGAGCGATCCCCAGGTCAAGGCTTGTCATCCTGCTGGCCTGCCCCTGAACTTCGGCGGCTATCACGAGCGGGAAGGCCCGCTTGAAATAGGCGTCATGTCCGACCTCACGCGATACGGGTACATAGACTTCACAGAGACAAGGCTCGACGGTCGCAGTGTCCCAACCCTGCATGCTGCGGGTGGTTCTGTGCTCATCGATTCTGCAATCTTTGACGAGCTGAAGTACTACTTCGATCCGACCTATTTCATGTACAATGAAGACACAGATCTGGGGTTACGGATCAACAACCTGGGCTACACAATTCTCTTCGTGCCCTCGGCCGCAGTGTATCATGAGCGCGCCCCATCACGGCGCACCATACTCAGTAGGAAGAGCCTGCGGATGACCTTCTTGGTAACCCGCAATCGGTTCATCACTTTCTACAAGAACATGCATGGCTTGGAGTTCCTGCTGGCCTTGCCCCTTATCTGTATGGGCTCCATCGTGAAAGTACGGACTCTGCCGTTGCGGCCGGCTAAAAGGACAGTCTATGCCCTGGGCCTGATACCATTCACTTTGCTCTCGTTCTGCATGGCGGTCGTCCGCTTTCCCAAATATGCTGAGGAACGGCGCTATATCCTCAGCCACAGTCGACGGAAGGGATTCTGGTTACTTAAGGAACTCTGGAAGCGAAGGCCGCCGCCGTGGACGCTTTTGTACGGGAGCTAGAATGGTGGAGGAAACATCAGAGAGGAGAGAGCGGTTGCTGGGAAGGAAACGCCTCTTTCGGCGCCTTCCGCCAACGGCAGTGCCGGTGACGGGTAGTGACCTATGGCGTGGCTTGGCCGCCATCCTGGAGCAGCAAAGCGCGCTAGATCAGTTTCGATCTGTCCTGATGGAGCGGACTGGTAGCCCCCATTGTTATCTCGTCTCGTCAGGACGAGCGGGGCTAACGCTTATCCTACTGGGTCTGAAGCATCTGTCTGGGCGCACGCAGGTCGTCGTCCCAGCCTACGGCTGCCCGACGGTGCTGCAGTCTGTTCTCAAGGCGGGTCTCGAACCAGTATTGTGCGATGTGTCTCCCGAGACGCTGGACCTTGATCGGACGGCATTGCAGCGCCTGATCAACCCTGAAGTGCTGGCCGTTGTCCCTGTTCACTTGTATGGCTGGGCTCAGGATGTGAGGGACCTGCTCACTACGGGAGAGGAGCATGGATTCTATGTAATCGAAGACGCCGCTCAGTCGTTTGGTGCCACCTTTCAAGGGCGGATGGTGGGCAGCTGGGGTGATGCAGGCTTCTATAGCCTGGGGAGAGGGAAATGTATCCCGGCTGGCCACGGGGGAGTGATCGTCTGCCAGGAACGGTGTGCGCCTGTCGTCTCCAAAGCCATACAAGACTCGGGCATCCAAGCAGTCACCTGGGATATGGCTTCTTTGCTCCTGTTCGCCGGGTACGGCTTGGCGACACACCCGGTGGGATGGTGGTTCGTTGCCCGCACCCCTCTGAATCCGAACGACGCCGGCATGCATGCTGAGGCGCTGCCTCCAATCAATCTGCGCGGGTTGTCAGCCATTCAGGCTGGGATCGGCATGTCCATCCTGGCACGGCTGGACCAAATCCTGGCTGTCCGGCGAGATAATGCCTCACGGCTCATGGCCCAGTTGGCCGAATTCGATTTCGTGAATCTCCCAGAGATAGCGCCGGGCGCTGAGCCGGTATTCCTGCGCCTGCCCTTTGTGGTCAAGGGAGAGGAGCGCGCAAACCGGCTCTTTGATCTGCTTTCTCGAGAGGGAGTAGGCGTTAGTCGCTCCTATTGGCGCACCCTGCCAGATCTGTTCTCCGCTGTGGTTCCCTCGGATGAGCAAGACTACCCGGGAGCCTCGTGCCTGGCCAGTTGCCTGCTGACGCTCCCCACCCATGCCTATCTCAGGGAAGAGGATTTTGAGCGCATCGCCGAAGCCTTTCGTGCTGTGAATAGCCAAGGGGACTAGACAATATGCCTGTACCACCACCTGACG
>DATEXS010000309.1:0-3396 GCA_035256725.1 Anaerolineae bacterium | reverse complement strand
CGGGCCGACCACCCCCGAGGCGGATGAGATCCTCCACAAGAATGGTGTGTACGTGATCCCGGACTTCCTGTGCAATGCGGGTGGAGTGGTTGTCTCCTACTTTGAGGGTGTACAGAACGCCTACAACTACTACTGGGACCTTGAGGATGTTCACGAGAGGCTGGACAGGAAGATGACTGCCGCCTTTCATGCAGTGCACGAGATGGCTCAAGCGAAGCAAGTGCACAACCGACTCGCGGCCTATCTGGTCGCGGTGGCAAGGGTCGCCGAGGCGGTCAAGCTGCGGGGTTGGGTGTAACTGTCTCGTAACAGCTCCGAGAGGGGGTCGCCGGATGGGATCTCCCATAACTTTCAGGCTGCCAGGTGAGAAAAGACACCATACTCGTGGTTGATGATGAGCCGCGTCTCGTCAGGCTGGTACGCGAGATACTCACCGCGGTTGGCTACCAGGTTCTTAGCGCGCGCGATGGGAAGGAGGCCCTGGAAACCCTGGCTATCGAGCAACCAGACCTGGTGCTGTTGGACATCATGCTGCCCGGCGACGTGGACGGCTATGAGGTGTGCAGGAAGGTGAGGGAGTTCTCTGCGGTGCCGATCATCATGCTGACGGCAAAGATCCGCGAGGTGGACATGCTGCACGGCTTCGACGTCGGCGCTGACGACTATCTGACAAAGCCCTTCAATGCGAAGGAGTTGATTGCGCGAGTCAAGGCCGTCTTGCGCCGAAGTTCAGCGCTGGGCGATCAAGCTGTGGTCACGGCTGACCTGGCATGTGGCGATCTCACGATCAGCTTCGCTCGCCGCAGGGTGAGGGTCGGGGATCGGGAGGTTGCACTTACTCCCACCGAGTTCAAGCTGCTCCAGCGTCTGGCTTTGAACGCTAATCGCGTGGTGCTGCACGAAGACTTGCTGACGGAGGTCTGGGGGCCTCAGTACCGCGACGACATCGACTACCTCAGAGCATACGTGCGCCATCTGCGACGCAAGCTGGAAGACGACCCGTCTGAACCCCACTACATTCTCACCACCCCCGGTGTCGGCTACATGCTTTCCTGTCCTGAGGATAGCTGACTCACACCCAGTAGCGCATCACTGGCCCCATCCACAACGAGAAACCCGTGATTTTTCACGGGTTTTTCATTTCCTGCCCCGTCACTTTTGTGAGAACTCCACGGCTTGTCCAGTAGAATGATGGTGGCGCGACGCGCCGTTGCCAAGAGGCCTTCACATCATATGCCCGACGTGGTGGTGGCATACAAAGGGCACGACTGCAAGGAGGGGACAGGTGGATTTCCAGCCGATGTTCGATGCCAGCGAGATAGATGACCTATTGAACGGCAAGAGAGACGTGGAAAACGGATCTCTGATGGGCGTTCTAGAGGAGGTCCAAGCGCGCTATCACTATCTGCCCAAAGACGCCCTGATCCTGATAAGCGAGAGTATGGGGGTGCCGCTGAGCCAGACCTATGGCGTGGCTACCTTCTACAACGCTTTCAGTCTGAAGCCTAAGGGCAGGCACGTCATCAACGTCTGCACCGGAACAGCCTGCATGGTTCGGGGCGCCAGGAAGGTGCTGGAAAGGATCTCCGAGAGGCTCGGCATACAGCCTGGTGAGACCACGGAAGACGGGCAGTTCACCCTGGAGACCGTAAACTGTCTGGGAGCTTGCGCTTTGGGCCCGGTGGTGGTGGCAGACGGTGCGTACTCAGGAGAGATGACGGGGGCCAGGGCTGACGAATTGCTGGGAGAAGTAATGGCTGAGGTTGAGACGGCATAACCGATGACGACAGTACGGACACCTGAAGAGTTGGAACTGCTTCGGCAGCGACTGGTGGACGGGCGAGACCCGGACCAGCCGCGCGTCTCGGTGTGTTGCGGCACCGGCTGTCGTGTTCAGGGCAGCGTTGACGTGATCGAGGCCTTCCGACGGGAGCTCGATGGTCGGCGGCTGAACGGCGACATAGGTCTGGTGGGCACGGGGTGCCATGGGTTCTGCGAGAAAGGCCCGGTCGTCGTGCTCAAGCCTAGCGGAGTCTTCTATCAGAGGGTGGGCGTTGACGACGTACCGGAGATCGTGTCTGAGACGGTGCTCAACGGTGCAGTGATTGACGAACTCACCTACACGGATCCCGCGACGGGCAGGAGGATAACTTACGAGCGAGACGTGCCCTTCTACCAGAAGCAGCAGCGCCTGGTACTGGACTTGAACGGTGACATCGACCCCACCAACATACAGGACTACATCCTCTTCGGTGGGTACTCTGCACTCTGCAAGGCGTTGTATCAGCGGAGTCCCGAGGAGGTGATCGAAGAAGTCACGCGGTCCGGCCTCAGGGGGCGAGGTGGTGCGGGATTCCCAGCGGGGATGAAGTGGAGACTGTGCCGGGAAGCCAAAGGCGACGTCAAGTACATCATCTGCAACGCGGATGAGGGTGACCCCGGCGCTTACATGGACCGCAGCATCATGGAGGGCAACCCTCATAGGGTCCTCGAGGGCATGATCATCGGCGCCTATGCCATTGGTGTAGCACAGGGATACGTGTACATCCGCAACGAGTACCCTCTGGCGGTAGAGAACCTGAGGATTGCCATTGAGCAGGCCGAGGAGTATGGACTTCTGGGCCGCAACATCCTGGGCTCGGGCTTCGATTTCTCTATCCAGATACGCCCGGGCAGTGGTGCCTTTGTCTGTGGTGAGGAGACCGCCTTGATGGCCTCCATCGAAGACAGGATAGGCGAGCCGCGTCCCAGGCCTCCCTATCCGGCGGTCAGCGGCCTGTGGGGCAAGCCGACAAACATCAACAACGTGGAGACCTGGGCCAATGTGCCTCTGCTCATCGATCGGGGCGCTGAGTGGTACTCCGGCATAGGCACCGACAAGAGCAAGGGGACCAAGATCTTCTCAGTGGTGGGAAACATCAACAACACAGGCCTGGTTGAGGTGCCGATGGGGGCCACGCTGTCCGAGGTAATCTACGACATCGGCGGGGGCATTCCGGGAGGCAAGAGGTGTAAAGCAGTGCAGCTGGGCGGCCCATCGGGCGGGTGTGTTCCCAGCGAGCATTTTGACGTGCCCATTGACTACGAATCCCTGCAGCAGTTGGGGGCGATCATGGGTTCCGGCGGCATGGTGGTCTGTGACGAGGATACCTGCATGGTGGAATTCGCGCGCTTCTTCATGGACTTCGTCCAGCAGGAATCTTGCGGCAAGTGCGTGCCCTGCCGTCTCGGAACCAGAGCGATGCTGGAGGTGCTGACTAGAATCACGCAGGGCCAGGGGAAGGAAGGGGACATCGCCTATCTGGAAGAGCTGGGGGAGCAGATTGGGCAATCCTCTCTCTGTGGTTTGGGACAGACGGCACCCAACCCAGTGCTCTCCACGATCAGGCATTTCCG
>DATEXS010000308.1:0-21541 GCA_035256725.1 Anaerolineae bacterium | reverse complement strand
ACAGCTTACGCCGCTCCTGGCTACGGTGGTGCGGCACTGACGTATCCTGGCTGGAAAGGCGCTTCATCGGCGCGTCCAGATAGTCGAAAGCCTCGCTCTCCAGAATGCGAGCCGCTGTTTCTGCGGCAGTCCCTCGTGTCTTGCCGGCTTCATGGGCGATTGGGACCCGGACGGTCTTGATCAGCGATGCGACAAAGATCTCCTCACCAGGAGGTCTCAAGGTTTGGGGGTGCACCATCGCTGCCTCCGGACCATCTCGCGCAGGAGTCGCTGCGGTTTCTTTTGCACGTGGAGGATAATCGATGCGGCCGAGATTATGAGGTCTCTCCCTGGGCGCTTGACCTCAGTGACGGCGATACGCATGGATCCGTATCTGTCGCGGATGTGGCCAAGTTTCCTGTTCGTGAGCTCGGCCATCATCCGGTTGAGGTCAGGGCCATTGGAGGTGCAATGCCCGTGGGCGCGGTGGGCACTCAAGATGTAGTGGTCGTTTCGAAGAGCGAAGACACTCCCTGGTGCAAAGGCTTCCTGGCCCAGAGAAAGACGCATAGCAGTGTGAACCAGGCCTCTGTAGACAAGGTTGTGCACCGTCTCTGGGAAGAAACGCATCCCATAAGTGGTCCTGAGCAGGTCTATGCCGAGCTTTCGCGGCAACTCCGCTGCGCTAGCCTCCCGTGGAAGATTCTAGTCAATTCTTCCCGCCAAGTCAAAGGCGGTACCTTTGGGCTATTGACTTGACCACCTCTGCCACACTAGAATTCAGATGTGATTAAGAGGACTTAGACTGGCTGGTCACCTGGTGGCTATTCTCCGCGCGCCAGAGGTTCGTACCTGCCTGTTCTGTCTGTGGCCCGGTGCTCCAGTCGCCCCGAAGCGCACGCCGCAGTTGACATGGCAGCGCCGGGCATGTATAATACGCAGTCGCGCATGCGGACGGTGACCTGGCATCGTCCAAGCACAGTCCTAAGATGCCAACCGTTGCTTCCTCAGCCGTGGGGAGTCTGGCGCAGGGTCTGACCCTGGCAGCGCGCGGAGGAGCGGAAGATGGCCCTGAAGGGTAACCTCAAAGACTTCAATGTCACTCAGCTCTTCAATCTAGTCAACCTGGCTCGCAAGACCGGTGCTCTGACCATCGAGGGTCGCGACAAGAGGGCAGAGGTCTGCTTCAAGGAGGGCAGACTGGTGTATGCTTCCCTGAATGGGCAGGAGCGTGGCTTGATCGGCATGCTGGAGAAGGCGGGCAAGATCAGCTCAGAACAGTCGAGGGTGATTCGGGCGCGGTCCAGGAGCAATGCAGACAAGGAGCTGGGGCTCTTGCTGATCAATGCCGGGTACGTGACCCAGGAGGATATCGTGCGGAGTGTTCGCGCGCATACCCTGGATGTGGTCTATGTTCTCTTCACCTGGACCGATGGGTCATTCGTCTTCGAACCTAACAAGCTCCCGTCCGAGGGAGCCATTACTGTCCCCATCAATCTTGAGAACATCATCATGGAGGGCAGCCGGCGCGTCAAGGAGTACGAAATGCTCCAGAACGAGCTGCCAGACCTGGACTTGGCCCTGAAGTTCACTGAGCGCCCCGATTCCCGTCTCCGGGACATCAACCTGACGGTTGAGGAATGGCGCGTTATCTCTTTCATCAACCCTCGGAACACGATTAGACAAATAGCCAAGGCCAACTCCATGAGCGACTTCAAGATCCGCCGGATTGTCTATGGCCTGCTCTCGGCAGGTCTGGTAGATCTGTTCATTCCGGAAGAACTGAAGAAGGTCGCCACTGCATCGGAGGCGGTGAGTGCGCCACCGCCTGTCAAACGAAGCTTGATCCTCCGCCTGATAGACAAAGTGAAGAGGATGTAGATCCGCTGCTCCTCCACCCTGGGGTGTCCCATCGGTGGTGCCACTCACGGTATCCAGATGCAAACAGTCAAGATAGTGGTCACTGGACCTTTCAATGCTGGAAAGACCGAGTTCATCAGCAGCGTCAGCGAGATAGAGGTCGTCTCCACCGAACAGAAGATCACCGACGGCGCACAAGTAGTCAAGGCTCAGACCACAGTGGCTATGGACTTTGGCCGCATTACGGTGGACGATGACCTGGTGTTGTATGTGTTTGGGACCCCGGGTCAGAAGCGGTTTGACTTCATGTGGGACATCCTTTCGGAAGGGATGCTGGGCTTTGTGGTCCTGGTGGACAGCGCACGCCCAGAGACCTTTCGAGAGGCGAAGATGATACTGGACCGATTTCGCAGCTATTCGCCTACGCCCTACGTCATAGCCGCCAACAAGCAGGACATGGAGAACGCCTGGCCTCCGGAGGACTTGCGCATCGCCTTGAGGGCGCCCTCCAACACAAAGGTCCTGTCGTGCGTGGCTACCGACCGGCAGAGTGTGAAGAACGTGCTCCTTGAACTTCTCTACTCCATCCTGGAGTAGCTTTGTTCGGCCCGGGATCATCGGGCGGTTGCCTACTAACGATGGGTGTCGGGGTGGGCTATCCAGGCCGGAACTAGCGGAGAGGGCGAGCAGCCAGCCCGGCGTTTTGATGGTCGCCTTGCGCAAGGAGGAAGAATGATGGCCAAACCGAGGACGGTACAGATGGTGGAGCGCCTGCGAGATCTCCAGGCCAGCTCCCCCGACATCGAAGCCTCGGCAGTGGTCAGCCTTGACGGCCTGATCATGGCTTCCTCCCTTCCCCCTGGCGTGGAAGAAGACAGGGTCTCCGCCATGTCGGCTGCCATGCTCTCTCTCGGGGAGCGCATCGCCACCGAGTTGGGTCGCGGCACGCTGGAGCAAGTGCACATCAGGGGTGAGAACGGTTACGTCATCCTGAGGGCTGTGGGCGAGGAGGCAGTGCTGACGGTCCTGGCTCGCGGCAGCGCCAGACTCGGATTGTTGCTGCTTGACATGAAGCGGGCGGCGGAGGACCTGGCCCAGATCGTGTGATCCGCTCTGCACTGCTGCCTGGGGACTGCTCGGGAGGGCAGTCGCTCACTTTTGCAGTTGAGGCCGCAGGACTAATGAGGCCGCGAGGCGAGCGCGTGTGCAGGCTCATGCCGCGGCGTGCCTGCTGAGTGTTGACGAAGCTTTACAGCGGGGGCGAGTTATCGTATAATCTGATCGACAATCGAAGAAATGCGTCCAGGGGAGCTTGGTGAGCTAGGCTGAGAGGAAGGCCCGCAATGCCTTCGACCCCATGAACCTGACCCGGGTAATGCCAGCGTAGGGACGGCTGATTTTGGCTGTGGTGAGCCGCTGCCTTGCCGGGTGGCGGCTTTTCTTTTGGAGGAAAGATGCGCGCGGTGATCGTGGCTGGTGGACCTATGCCCCAGCCTCCCCTGCCGGAGCTTCACGTCGGGGAGGACGACCTGGTGGTTTGCGTCGATGGCGGAGCCAGGAATGCGCTGGCCTTCGGTCTGCAACCGCACGTTGTGCTAGGAGACCTGGATTCCATGGAGCCGGAGTTGAGGCAGCATCTGGACCAGGAGGGGGTCCAGTTCGTGGCTTACCCTGCCCGCAAGGATGAAACCGACTCTGAACTGGCAGTCAAGTACGCTCTCGACCGGGGGGCGACTGACCTGGTACTGCTCGGCGCCCTGGGCGGGCGCATAGATCATACTCTAGCCAATGTTATGCTGCTGGCCATTCCGCAGCTTCAAGGTGTCAGGGCGAGGATGATCGATGGCCGCCAGGAGTTGATCCTGATCAGGGAGGAGGCCGTGATTGAGGGCAGGCCGGGCGATGTGGTGTCTCTATTGCCCCTCGCTGGCGACGCGGCGGGTATCCATACGGAGGGGCTGGAGTATGCCTTGCACGGTGAGACCCTGACGTTCGGAGCAGCGCGGGGGGTGAGCAATGTACTGGTAGCGCCGAGGGCGAGGGTCAGGGTAGGCGCCGGCCTTCTGCTGCTGGTGCACCACCATCAGGCGCCGGGAGAGGAAAGCGGAGTGGATATGCAAGGAGGATACCATGACTGACATAACCGTGAGCTTTGAAGTCATCCCCATCTGTGATGACCCCTATCCCATCGTGGATAAGGCCATAGAGGTAGTGCAGCGGTCGGGGGTCAAGTACGAAGTGGGTCCCCATGAAACGACGATGGAAGGTGAGTTGGATCAACTGGTGGATATCGTCAAGGCGGGGCACAGAGCCTGTCTCGAGGCCGGTGCGCCGCGGGTGATCACGTTTGTCAAGATCGTCGATGCCGTGGGCGGGACGACCATCGCTGAGAAGGTGGCCAAGTACAGGGAATCATGAATATCGAGGACACAGAAGGCGTAGCTAGAGGATCTGCGGGCTCTCTTCCAGGAGGCGGGAGGCCGTCGGTGTTGAGGCGTGTTGTGCGACTTGTGCGACGCTACGCCCCGCCTCTGCTGCTGATGCTCCTGCTATTGGTCGTGTGGCAGGTCGGAACTTGGTTGACCAGAGTACCCAAGTGGCTGCTACCCTCGCCCTGGCAGATCATCCTAGCCGGGATAGAGGCGCGCGACTTGTTGGGCCAGCATACCTGGCAGACCCTCAAAGAGACCTGGCTGGGCCTGGGATTGTCTCTGGTGGTCGGCCTGGGTCTGGCCCTGTTGATCGACTTCTCCACCCTGCTGCGAAGATCCCTCTACCCGGTGCTGGTGGCCTCGCAGACGGTCCCCATTCTCGCTCTCGCCCCACTCCTCATCATCTGGTTTGGCTACGGGATCCTGCCCAAGGTCGTCGTGGTGGCGCTGGTTTGCTTCTTCCCTGTCGTGGTCAGCACGGCGGATGGTCTGAGGGCAGCCGACCCGGACCTGGTCGCTTTGCTGAGAGCGATGGGAGCCAATCGGCGTCAGATATTCGTGAAGGTGCGCTTCCCAGGGGCCCTGCCCTCCTTTTTCTCCGGCCTGAAGATCGCCATCACCTACAGCGTAGTGGGGGCGGTCATCGGGGAGTGGGTGGGGGCCAGTCGCGGGCTGGGCATCTTCATGATCCGTTCCTCCAAGAACTTCTTGACCGATCGTGTATTCGCGGCTATCGCCGTTACTTCGCTGCTTAGCATCCTCATGTTCGGCGTGGTCTTGCTGCTGGAGAGGTCGTTGCTGCCCTGGTACTACGCCCAACGAGAGGAAGTGTGGGAGGAGTTGTGACGCACTAGCTGGGTTTGGATGGTGGCTTTCGATTGACTCCAATAGTGAGAGGAGGGTGCTATGTCTAACCGCAGTTGGAGTGCTCTCGGGCTAGTCCTGGTGTTGGCGATATCTACCGCAGGATGTCAGGCGATAGGTCCGGAGGCTACAGTGGCGCCCACACCGGTGGTGGTCTTACTGGACTGGTTCCCGAATACCAATCACACGGGCTTGTATGTCGCGCTGGACAAGGGGTGGTACGCTGAACGAGGGCTCGATGTGCAGATCATCGAGCCGGCTGAAGGAAGCACCGTGGTCCAGGTAGTGGCCGCAGGACAAGCCGACTTCGGGGTGAGCTACCAGGAGGAGGTTTGTTACGCTCGTGCCGAAGACGTTCCTATCGTCTCCATCGCGGCCATCATCCAGCACAACACTTCTGGGTTTGCCAGTCCAGCGGATCGGGGAATCACCCGGCCCAAGGATCTGGAGGGCAAGAGATACGGTGGCTGGGGTTCTCCTATTGAGCGAGCTGTCCTGGATGTGCTGATGACTTGTGACGGCGGCGACGTGGACAAGGTGGAGTTCATAGATGTAGGGTTCGCGGACTTCTTCGCGATCGTTGAGCGCGACGTCGACTTCGCCTGGATCTTCTATGGGTGGACCGGAGTAGAGGCGGAGTCTCGGGGGGTGCCCCTGAACGTGATCATGCTGAACGACTGGACCCAGTGCGTGCCCGACTACTACACACCGGTGCTGATCACCAGCGAGCAGAATATCGCTGAGAACCCCGAGTTAGTGCGCAGGTTCATGTCCGCCACCGTGCGCGGATATGAGTTCGCCATTCAGAACCCGGCGGATGCAGCGGAGGTGCTTCTCAAGTACGCCCCTGAGAGCAACCCCGAACTGGTGCGGAGCAGCCAGGAATGGTTGAGCCCCCATTACCAGGCAGACGCAGCAAGTTGGGGCGAGCAGAAGCCGGAGACCTGGCAGACCTACGCCGACTGGATGGCCGACCGTGAGCTGCTGCCCCGTCACATTGAAGCCGAAAGGGCCTTCACCAATGAGTTCCTCCCGTGAGACAGTGAGCGAAATCGAGCTGCGCGATGTCCACAAGGCCTTTCGTGTGGATAGCCGATTGATGACCGCGCTGGGTGGCGTAGACCTGCGCGCCAGCAATGGGGAGTTCGTCGTGGTGATTGGTCCCAGCGGTTGTGGCAAGAGTACCTTGCTGAACATCATCTGTGGGCTGATGGAACCGGACTCCGGGGAGGTGCTCCTTGACGGGAGGCTGGTTCGGGACAGGACCGGCCTGTTGGGCTACATGTTGCAGAAGGATCTGCTTCTGCCCTGGCGCAAGGTTCTAGAAAACGTCCTCTTGGGTCCGGAGATCGTAGGGGAGGACGACAAGGAAGCGCGCCAGGAGGCACGGAAAATGCTCCCTCTCTTTGGGCTGGAGGGATTTGAGAACAGTTATCCTTCCACCCTGTCAGGAGGCATGAGACAGAGGGCGGCTCTGCTGAGGACGTTTCTCTGCCGCAAGAATGCCATGCTGCTAGATGAGCCATTTGGGGCCCTGGATGCCCTGACCAGGCGTCAGCTGCAACAGTGGCTCTTGGAGGTGTGGAGCCGTTTCGGCCAGACTATCCTCTTCGTGACCCACGACGTGGATGAAGCGATCTATCTGGCGGATCGGGTCTACGTGATGACTCCGCGGCCGGGCAGGATGAGACTTGAGCTCGACATACCACTGGAGCGGCCGAGACGGCAGGAGATGCTCACCTCTGGTGAGTTTGGGGCTCTGAAGGGCCAGCTATTGGCTGCTCTGGAGGCTGACTGAACCTGTCTGACCTACCGTGGGCCCGCGCTTTGTTATCCATCAAGGACACTCGCCCCTCACGGGTCAGCGGCTTGCTTGAGCGATGCTGCGGGGCAGCCCAGGGTCGCCAGATTTGACGGGCTGCGGGAACGAAAAGGGACGCTGGATGCATCCTTCGGTGGGGCTTTCCTGCGCCAACGGCACCTTCGGTACGATTACCGCCTGGTTCGAAGATCGGTCAGCAGTGTAGTCGTTCCCCTAGCTCAGTGGGATGCCCCGACGCCGCACAAGCTGTGCTACGCCAGCGAGGGCCCATAGCCCCGTGACGAGGGGCGAGAGCCAAACCAGGGTCGATCCCTGCAGAGTACCTGAGACCGCAGGAGCTCGGGCGGAGAACGATGCGAGCTCGATCGCGGTGGTACCGCCGCCACTGTTCTCCCACAGCGCGATCTCGTCGCGCGCAGGGGACGCCCCCAGGATGTCCAGATCCCCGTCGCCGTTTACGTCCGTCGAGTAGACCGACTGAGCTTCGATGAACCCGGTGTCCACCGAGTGTTTGGAGAACTGCTGACTGCCGTCGTTCTCCCACCAGGCGATTTCGTTGTCTCCTTGGGAGGCGCCGACGATGTCTATGTCGCCATCAACGTCGAGGTCGATGGCGTAGATGGACTGGGCCTTCTGGAAGTCGGAGGCTACAGTGTGCTTGGTGAAGTTCTGACTGCCATCGTTCTCCCACCAGGCGATTTCGTTGTCTCCTTGGGAAGCGCCGACGATGTCTATGTCGCCATCGCCATCCATGTCGATGGCATAGACGGCCTGCGCCTTCTTGAACGTGGAGTCTACGCTGTGCTTGGTGAAGTTTTGACTGCCATCGTTCTCCCACCAGGCGATTTCGTTGTCTCCTTGGGAGGCGCCGACCACATCGACGTCACCATCGCCGTCGAGGTCGATGGCGTACACAGACAGCGCCTGTTTGAAGCTGGAGTCGATTGAGTGCTTGGTGAAGTTCTGATCGCCGTCGTTCTCCCACCAGGCGATTTCGTTGTCGCCCTTCGAGGCCCCCAGGATATCGATGTCGCCGTCTACATCCATGTCGGTGGCATAGACGGACTGTGCCTCTTCGCCCTTGAAGCTGGAGTCTACCGAGTGCTTGGTGAAATTCTGGCTGCCGTCGTTTTCCCACCAGGCGATTTCGTTGTCTCCTTGGCAGGCGCCGACGATGTCTATGTCGCCATCAACGTCGAGGTCGATGGCGTACGCGGATTGCGCCCTTTTGCAGTTGGAGTCTACCGAGCGCTTGGTGAAGTTCTCCTTGCCGTCGTTTTCCCACCAGGCGATTTCGTTGCTGCCTGCGGAAGCACCCAGAACATCCACGTCTGAGTCGCCGTCAAGGTCGACGGCATACACCGACTGCGCCTCTGAGAACTGGTCTGCGACGAGGATCCAACTGAAGAGCGGGGGATCCGCGAAGGCCGGTGAGGCCAGCAGGAGCCCCGCAATAATCATCAAAGGTACCCACAGCTTCTTCATATCTCTCTCCCTCAGCTACCAGTGTAGCTCTTGGGAGTTAAATCCCCATAAATGCCAGATTAAAAGTGCGTTAAAGTTGCCAAGGAGCTCGTGACCAATGAGAAGTCCACAGTGTCGCCAGCGCTGGCCAAGATGGTGGCAGCTTTGGCGTACTCCTGGGGGCTGACCACAGTGAGTTTCGCCGTTGACACACGCCGCTGAGTGTGCTGGGTTCTCCACGAGAAGCGCCGGCGGCACGGCAGCGATGACGGAAACGTGACTGCGACCCACCACTTCCTCCTCGTGGGCATGAGACGGAATCCCCGGCTCAACCGCTCAGTCGCGTTGCGCACGCCGTGGCTACACATCAGCTGCCTCCTTCTTCACAGCTTGGGCCAGCGGGCTCGAGCGTATCCGGCCAGGGTCAGCAGACCGCCCCCCAGCAGGAGCAGGCTTCCGGCCTCAGGCACGAACTCCTCTTCTTCCGCCGGTGGCGAGACGACCTCAAGCTCCGCGAATGCGGTGTTCTCACCTCCTGGCGTCGTAACCGTCGTCACATTGTTGATCCGCGCAGGCGCCAGGGCCACAACTTCGATGGTGATGGTCACCGTTTCCCCTGGATCCATCTCCCCCACGGTGACCGTCACCAATTGTCCTCCCGTGGAGACGGTGCCCTTGCTAGACTGGGCACCAACTAGCTCCAGGTCCGGGTGTATCTGGTCAGAAACCACGACGTTGTAGGCGGTGTCCAACGTGTTGTTAGTTGCCAGAATGGTGAAGACGGCTTCTTGTCCGACGAGTATCCGAGCCAGGTCTACACTCTTGTCGATCTCGACGAGAGGGGCTGGAGCTGCGGCGCCTGCGTAGGCCACTCCGATCGTCTTGCCTGCGCCATTCTCACCCGAGTACCACATCAGCCAGAGACTCCCGGCTCGCAAGACCATGGGGGTGTAACTCCTGTCTAGACGCCACGGGTAGTTGGGATAGCCGGTGTCGTCCTTGTGGAAGATGGGGTTGCCGGGATCGCGCGTCCAGTTCAGGCCATCAGGCGAGGTGGCATAGCCGAGGCCGTGGTTCATGGTCCCGATTCCAGCACTGTACCACATGCGGTAGTCCGCCGGCGCTTCTCTCCAGATTGTGGCCCGGGAGAGAAAGTCTTGGTCCCAGTCACCGGGGACGTAGGTACCGTTCATCACAGGATCCGCGGTCCCATCGCGGTTGGAGTCGTATCCAGTCCACGTCACGCCGTCCGCTGAGAAGCCGAGCCCTATGGCCTCGTCACCCCCAGTGGTGCCATCGTAGTACATCCAGAAGGTCCAGTCGGTACCGGAGTTGCTGGCACCTGACCTATGTAGCACGTCGCAAGGCCCATATGACCCACGGTTCCAGTCTGGCCAGACTCCGGTCACGATAGGCACTGTACCGTTCTGAAGGGGTTGCACGTTGTGCCAGGTTTTTCCATCGGGCGACTCGGCGTAATGGAGGGCCGATACGCTGTACAGGTAACCGGCGTGCCAGAACCACAGGCGATAGTACATGGTGGCAGAGCTAGGGTTTGCGCCGTCGTTCCTCCCAGGGAATCCGCCAGCGTAGTACTCTACCACCGGGTGGCGCGCCTGCCCGCTAGGCAAGCCTGTGATGGTGCCGTCCAGCATGTCTCCCACTCTTGTCCACGATATGCCGTCGTCGGAGATGCGATACTGCAAATCATTGTCATGCCACATTTTGAACGGGCTAGCCTCCCCATGGCCGCCAAAAGGAGTCGGGGAGGAATCGAAAAGGACGCTGGGATAGTAGGCATCCCCTTCGGGAGGATCGATGATAGGGTTGTCGGGATATTCTGTCCAGTCTCCGGGGCCTTGGGCGAAAGCAACCACTGGCGACATCAGAGAGATAGAGACGACGCAGATCGCCACCGCCTTGAGCAAGTAGAACGGGATGATACTCCGTGCCTTTTCCATATCTTGGTCTCCCTCAGAATGGGTTTGCTGAGTCTTTGTGCCTCAACATCGCTTTCCGCTTCGCCTATCCTATTATGTAGGACTTAAACTGACATAAAGACCGCCTTAAAAGGAGATTAAGATGATCGAAAGAGGGTGTCCGAGTGCGCAGGACTCCTGGTCATTCGGGCCGCGCTTCGGAGGCCTGTGCGGTGCCAGCCCTACGCAGCGATCGAGGAGGAGGTCACTCAGCCCATGTGCGAGTCGTAGGGTTGTGCCAGTTCTTCGTTGAGACGGGCGGTTCGCCGCTAATCCGGAGGCTAGAGGCGCGGGAGGTGACCTTGCCCTGACGGCACAGGAGGCCCGGGAATAGTACCATGTTACTATTGACTGGCTGAGGAGAATCCGATATAATGAGGATGACGCTGGTAGTGCCACCTTGACAATGTACAGGTGACAAGGGCAAACCCATCGAAAGGTGGGGACGCAAAGCCACGGGCCTAAGGTCGCAGACGACTAGGGCAGCCGGGTTGCCTCCCCAGGACAACTTCTTCAGTTCTGGCGCGCTTCGAGCCGGAGGCATTTGGCGAGAAGCGCGTTTTGCGTTGCTGTGACGAAGACCGGAGACGAAGCGTTATCAGCCATGAAGATCTTTGGCAAAGCATTGAGCAGGAACTCTACGACACGGCTGACGGTCGGCTGCCTGGCTGTTTTGCTGCTGGCTGTTGGCGTCAATCCGTCCTGGGGTGAAGAGGGAACTGGTACTCCCCTGGCGCTGGGATACATCAACAGCGATGGAGAGACCGGCCTCGTCGAGTTCGCAGCAGCGGAGCCCCTGCAAGGGGATGTAGTCGCGGCTACGGGGCTAGGGGTCCCTGCGGAACCCCCGGGACACCAGCTGGTTCGTCTGACCAACGGACGACGAGCGAGCCAGGGCTTGCCTCCCTTGAAGGCAGCGTCGGAGTTGATGAGCTCTTCTCAGTATCACAGCAACTGGATGGCCAACCACAACTGCTTTAGCCACAGGTGCCCTGGGGAGCCTGACTGGGTGCAGAGGATTATCAATGCCGGGTACGTGGACTACGTACTCCTGGGAGAGAACATCGCGGCGGGATACTCGTCTGCGAACGGGGCTGTGCAGGGGTGGATGAATAGCTCAGGCCACCGGGCTAACATGCTGAATCCAGATTTCCGCGAGGCAGGCGGTGGATATGCCTATTCGGCTGCTTCGGATTACCTTCACTACTGGACGATGGACTACGGGGCACGGAACGACGCACAGGGCAACGCGGTCTACCCGGTGGTCATCAACAGAGAGGCTTGGTCTGCGACGAGTCTGGAGGTTCAGCTCTACGTGTATGGGCAGGGGTGGGCGCAGGACATGCGGTTCCGTAATGAGGGGGGCACGTGGTCTGGCTGGCAACCCTTCTCCTCTAACAAGACCTGGACTTTGTCTCCCGACGGTGGTTCTCCGGCGGTTGTCTATGCGCAGGTCAGACGGGGCTCCACGGTACTCGCGAGCAGCGACGGCATCTATGTGGACCTGCCTCTAACAGTGGTGCCGACAACAATGGTGTTCTTGTGGCCAAAGGGTTCGCTGGTCACGACCCCAGCCGACTACGGTATGAATATCGATACGTACGGAGGCTGGACAGCCAACCCTGATCAAGGCTGGATCAAGTTGAGTAAGTACACAGGTACTGGACCGGCCACCGTCACCGTCTATTTACAGGGCTTCCCCACCCAGGAGGGCACTTACTCGGGGACCATTACGGTGGAATCTCTTGAGATGGTGGTCGAGGTGCAGGTGACGCTGGTGGTCACCAGCAGACCCCTGGAGGAGGGGCACGTGCCCCTTCTGGCCAAGGGCTAGCGCTGGGACGTGCCCGAGAGCACCAGGTGAGGTGCCTTCATCAAATAGCTGCTTAACCTAAGGACATTGATAGCGAGTCGGTGACAAAGGCAAACCCATCGAAAGATGGGGACGCAAAGCCACGGGCCTAAGGTTCAGAGAGAACTAGGGCAGCCGGGTTGCCTCCGAAGGACCAGTCGCTTACGTTGTGGCGCTCTTGGAGCCTTGGGCACGTGGCTGAGAGCGCCTTTTCGTGTTCGGGAGCAACCAAACGACTGGCGCGAATGGGGCCAGAAAGAGCCCAGCTGCATCGCACGACGGGAACCCTGGTGTTCGGTAGGGGTGCTCTGCAGAAGTATGTATCTGTTCTGGGCACGGACCAAGATCAGACAATGAGCGAGGAGCATCGGGCGAGGGTGCCTCGAACGGAGCTCTACTAAAGTCAAGACCTTAACAACGCTTCGGTGATAAAGGCAAACCCATCGAAAGGTGGGGACGCAAAGCCACGGGCCTACGGTTCAGGAGAACTAAGGCAGCCGGGTTGCCTCCGATGGACAGCTAGCTGATTAGCGCGTTCTATCCTGTCCGTAGGCTTCGTGGCGAAGAACGCGCTTTTCTTTCGTCCCCGCCCCAGGGTGCCTAGGAGGTGGGGACGAAAGTGAGAACAAGATCAATAGTTGCTTGCACATCCGCATTTCTCTTGAGCGCGGCGCTGACTCTGCTCTTGGGGATCCCAGCTAGCGCCCAAGTTGATCATCCCAGTCTGGCCGACTGCGCCGGTCCGACGGAAGTCCACCAGGCGCCCATCGCAGGAATTCTGGAGACGACTTCCGGCGTCACAGAAACGCTCGGCACAGACTGCGGGTACCTCAGTGATACAGACTGGTCGGAGATGGCGCCGTCCGCTGTCATTTCTGATGAGAACACGGTGTCTTGGCTGGGTTCCGCTGACTCCTGTCCTTCGCTGGGCGTGCCGGTGGAAGTGATAGAGTGGGAGCAGGCTCAGGCCAGGCTCCAGGGCCCCAAACTGTCGGCGACGTACGACTATCCATCGAGGGTGGACTGGCGCAGCTATGACGGGCAGGACTGGACGACGCCGGTGCGCAGTCAGGGTGCCTGCGGGAGCTGTGTGGCCTTCGGCACGGCGGCGGCCATCGAGTCGCGCCTGGAGATCGCTCTGAGCGACCCTGATCTCAACCCAGATTTGTCGGAAGCCCATCTTTACTTCTGTGGATCGGGCAGCACCTGCCGGGATGGCTGGTACCCCAGCGCGGCGATGGATTTCTCCAGGGACACCGGCGTAGCCGACGAAGCCTGCTATCCCTACAGCGGTCAGGACCAGTTGTGTAGCGTGTGCCCCGGTTGGGAGAGCCGGGTCACCAAGATATCCAGTTGGGTGGGCCTCACCGACATGGGTGAGATGAAGCAGCAACTGGCGGAAAGTGGCCCCTTCGAGGCCACCATGGCAGTCTACGTTGACTTCTATTACTACACGTCCGGCGTCTATGAGTACTCCTCGGGGCGGCTGGTGGGGTTCCATGCCGTGACGGTGGTAGGCTATGATGACGAAGAGGGGTACTGGATCGCCAAGAACAGTTGGGGCACAGACTGGGGCGACGCAGGATGGTTCAGAATAGCCTACGGGCAGTGCGGCATCGACGATTACGTCTACGTCCCGGTGATAGACCCGCCGCTACCGTCCTTCCAGGTCCGCACTAGCGTGAGCCCCACGGGCGGTGGTGTTGTGGTCTCCGAGCCGCTGTCGTGCGTGTTGGCCGGCTGTGTGTCTGGAACGGAGGCGAAGCTCACAGTGCAGCCAGAGGATGGCTATGTCTTCGTTGGCTGGGAGGGGGATGTCTCCGGCGGTAACGAATCTATCGAGTTCGTTGTGGACTCCGACAAGGATGTCATCGCCGATTTCATGTTCACCTGCACCGGGTGCAGGGCGAGGACCTTCCTGCCCTTTGCGGCAGGGGGGCAGGCTGCACTGCCCCAATAGTCCGGCACACCGGCCCTGCAACGTCAAGCTGCCAAGGCGGAGGCCCCAGGTCTGCCTGTCGAACGAGCGCGCGGGTGTCGGGACGTCGCTAATGCGCCCTCGGGCCGGCCGTGCTCCCGCAACTCGCCGCCTCTTCGACGCACGGCGTACCAGAAACCCCAAGCGGGCGGCAGCCCGCCTGTTCCTGGTGCCGTGGTCTCAGGGCGCGCACCAGGCTCCCTCGGGTATCACTTACCCATCTTCCACACCATGTGCGGCTCTGTTTGACGAGTAGAGGGATTTGTGGTATCATAATCCTTAGTATTCACTGGGAATTAGACCATGAAGCTTTCAGCTAGGGAACAATACGGTCTCAGGGCCATGATAGAGCTGGGTAGGCACCACGGTCGGGGGCCTGTCTCGCTCAGCGAAGTCGCTGAGTCTCAGGGTGTGTCTCTTGGGTACCTGGAGCAGATCATACCCTTGCTCAAGGAGGCTGGCCTGTTGAAGAGCACCCGCGGAGCTCACGGGGGCTATGAGCTCACCAGGCCTTCCCGGCAAATCACCGTAGGAGACATTGTGCGTGCCCTGGAGGAGGGGTTCATCGTGCCGCTGAAGTGCATCTCGGCAGACGAGGGTCAGGTGTCGTGTGACCGGGAGGAGATCTGCGCGGCGCGTGGTGTGTGGAGGAAGATGCACGAGGGCATAGTGGAGGTTCTGGACTCGACGACCCTGGCGGACCTGGCGGAGCCGGTGAAGGTTAGCTAGGAACGAGCTGAACCAACCCGTGCAGCCCTGAAGCGCACTTGGGTATGGAGGGGCGATGGAGCAAAGGAGCGTCATATATCTCGACCACGCGGCGACCACGCCTGTGCATCCTCAGGTTGTCGAAGCCATGCTGCCCTACTTCAGCGAACGGTATGGCAATGCGTCGAGCCTCCACACTCTGGGTCGCGAGGCACACCAGGCGCTGGAGCAGGCCCGTGCCGATGTAGCCGGGATCCTGAACTGTAGCCCTGAGGAGATTGTCTTCACCAGTTGCGGCACGGAGAGCGACAATTTGGCGCTCCGGGGGGCAGCCTGGATGAACAGGCAGCGAGGTGATCACATCATTACCTCATCCATCGAGCACCACGCGGTGGGCCACACCTGCGATCAACTGGAGAGGAACTTCGGCTTCGAAGTGACTTACCTGCCAGTCGATGAACACGGTCTTGTGGACCCGTCCGATGTAGAGCGGGCCATCGCCGGGACCACCGTTCTGATCAGCATCATGTATGCGAACAATGAGGTGGGGACTATTGAACCCATCGCCGAGATTGGCGAAATCGCGCGCAACCATGGGATAGCTTTCCACACCGATGCGGTGCAGGCCGCCGGAGCGCTGAGCCTGGATGTGCAAGAGTTGAACGTGGATTTGCTCACCCTCTCGGCACACAAGTTCTATGGCCCCAAAGGAGTCGGAGTGCTGTACGTGAGGGAGGGGCTGGAGATCCTTCCAGTGCTGACAGGGGGCGGGCATGAGCGCGGCCTCCGCTCGGGCACCGAGAACGTTGCTGGCATTGTGGGTCTGGCCGCGGCCTTGAAGTTGGCCGAGGAGAGGAGAGAAGAGGAGAGCCAGAGGCTGGCAGCGCTGAGAAACCGTCTCGTCGAGGGCGTGCTTTCGTCGGTCGGCCATTGCAGGCTCCTGGGGCATCCGGACAGTCGGTTGCCCAACAACGCCAGTATCGCCTTCGAATACGTGGAGGGAGAGGGCATCCTGATCGGTATGGACCTGGAGGGGATCGCCGCCTCCAGCGGTTCGGCCTGTTCTACTGGGTCCTCGGAGCCTTCGCACGTAGTGACGGCCATGGGAGTGCCCCCAGACGTGGCGCGAGGCTCGCTCAGGATGACCTTGGGCCATGAGAATACTGAAGAGGACGTCGACCGGGTCCTGGAAGTCCTGCCCGGAATAGTGGGGCGCTTGCGAGCTATGTCTCCCCTGTACCCGGGCTGACCAACTTGTTCTTAGAAGGGAACTAACGGGCCATGTACTCTGAGCTAGTCATGAAGCATTTCAGCGATCCGCAGAACGTGGGAGTCATCGAGGACGCCGACGGGGTAGGCAAAGTGGGCAACCCTATGTGCGGCGACGTGATGGAGATGTTCATCAAGGTGAAGGACGAGCGGATAGACGACGTCAAATTCCGCACCTTCGGCTGCGGTGCCGCTATCGCCACCAGCAGCATCGCCACCGAGATGATCAAGGGGAAGTCCTTGGACGAGGCTGTGCAACTGTCCAACAAGGCGGTGGCGGATGCACTGGGAGGCCTGCCCGCACAGAAGATGCACTGCTCGAACCTGGCGGCGGACGCGGTTCGAGCCGCGATAGAGGATTACTGGAGGAGGCAAAAGGGGGCCAAGGACGAGGCAGTGCAGCCCGAGGGCTAGGAGGGCGATTCTCGTCTACTGTTCTTAGCGGAGTGCCTCGTCGAGCAGGTCCCACAGGCTGCGGTAGGTGAGGTTCACCGCACACTTGCCCCTTGGGTCACGCGCCGGGTCTATTCGGCCACATGTCGCAGAAGTCTGGTGATGCGGAGCCAGGGTCAGATGCGGCATGGAATCCCTGGTTTTCGCAGGAATCTTCCGGGACAGCGTGATGATTCCCGACCCGCCTGACCTGCTTGAGGTTACTCGTCGATCCCCAGCCGGTAGCCTACACCAGGCTCCGTGCGAATGTAGCGGGGCCGGGCAGCTTCTGGCTCGATCTTGCGCCGCAAGTTGCTGATGTTGACTCGCAACAGGTGGGCCTCCTGCTCATAGCCTGGTCCCCACACTTGGCGCAACAAGTGGTTGTGCGTCAACACCTTGCCAGCGTGCGTGACCAGCACCCGGAGCAGGTCGTACTCAGTCGGCGTGAGCTGCACTGGCTGATCGGCCACCCTCACCTCCCGCCGCGCCAAATCGACGAGGAGGTCGCCCGTGGCAAAGACCGGCTCGGAGCCGGACAGGCTGGCCCGCCGCAAAGCCACGCGCATCCGCGCCAGCAGTTCCCCCACTCCGAAGGGTTTGGTCAAGTAGTCGTCTGCCCCCGCGTCTAGTGCGGCTACTTTGTCCGCCTCCTGGCCGCGCACCGAGACGATGATGATGGGGAGCGACGTCCACTCTCGGAGGAGGCGCGTGACCTCGACACCATCGAGGTCGGGCAACCCCAGATCCAGGAGGATGAGATCGGGTCGGTCAGCCAAGACGGAAGACAGGGCCGCCTGACCACAGTTTGCCTCAAAGACCTCGTATCCGTGCGCCGACAATGATGCTCGCAAGAAACGCCGGATGGCCGACTCATCGTCCACGACGAGCACTCGAGCGCCGCTGTTGTTCATGGAGCTTTCTCCTTGACGGTCAACGGCAGCCCGACTGTGACACCTGTTCCGCCTCCTTCTCGGGACTCCGCCCAGATACGCCCACCATGTGCTTCCATGATCCCTTTGCAGATGGACAGGCCGAGCCCGCTCCCGGTCACACTGCCAGGCCGCTGCACGCGGTAGAACTTGTCGAATACCCGTTCGAGGTCGGTCGGGGGAATGCCTATCCCCCGGTCCGCCACCTGGACGCGCAACTCAGAGTCTTCGATGGCCGCGCGCACTTCAATGGGCGAGTCAGGTGGCGAGTACTTGACCGCGTTGTCTAGGAGATTGACCAACACCTGCACCATCAAGACAAAGTCCATCGGCACTAGCGGCAGGTCAGCCGGCACATCTACCTTCACGGGACGGCTCTCGACGATGCGTTCTGCCTGTTCCAGGGCTGAGCCGACCAGGTCCTGTACGTCGCACAGCTCGTGCGCCAGTTGGAGCCCACCGGCCTCTATGCGTGTCATGTCGAGCAGGTTTCCGACCAGCCGGTTGAGCCGCTCGGCCTCGTCGCGGGCGTTCTCGATGAGGCTGTGCACCGTAACCTCGTCGAACTTGACGTTCTCTTGTTGCAGACTGCTCAGCGCACCAGTTATCGACACCAACGGTGTGCGCAGATCGTGTGAAATCATGTTCAGCAGCGTTGTCCGCAGTTTCTCTGTCGCCTGCAACAACTCGGCGCGCTTGGCTTGCTCCGCCATCTGCACCCGCTCGATAGCCAGCGCGGCCTGGCTCGCAAATGCCTGCAGCAGCTCCCGCTGGTCCGGCGTCAGC
Source organism: Anaerolineae bacterium (assembly GCA_035256725.1). GTDB lineage: Bacteria > Chloroflexota > Anaerolineae > UBA7937 > B3-Chlor > JAUVXJ01. Next base: position 3,184 of record DATEXS010000308.1, on the reverse strand, counting down.
AGGCTGGTTGGATGGATAGGTTTGACACCCAGGACACCGACCACGCCGCGCGCGGTCTTGAGCGGCAGGCAGCGGAGGTCGGTGGAGGCAAGTGTGTCCGTGCCGTGTCCAGCGGGCTCGCCGTGCTTGAAAGCCCAGGAGGCGACAGCCAGTTGGTTCTCGTTGAGGGCAAAGCCGGGGCTGATGGCCCGAGGCTCGACGCGATCGCCTTGCAGGCTGGGTAACAGCACCGCCGCTTCGCGGCCGAACGTCCGGCCGACGTGGGTCAGGACGGCTTGCAGGATGGCGTCCAGATCGGCGGCTGCGGCCAGGTCTTGGCTCAGAGCGTACAGCTCAGCTGTCTGCGCCGCGCGGCGCCCGGCCGCGTCGGCCTGCTCGCGGACCCTTGCCGTAAGGTTGCTGATGATTAGCCCGACGCCCAGCAAGGCACCGAACGTCAGCAGGTACTCCACATCAGCTATGGCCAGCGTCAAGCGTGGCGGGACGAAGAAGAAATCAAAGACCAGCACGCTGAGGATAGCCGCCAGAAAGGAAGGCCCTCGTCCTAGGTAAATGGCTGCCAGGACGACAGTGAGCAAGTAGATCATGACCAGGTTGGTAGGAGAAAAGAAAGGACGTACAAGGGCGCTCACGGCCGTGCCGCCAGTAACCAACGCCACGCTCTGTGCGTAGCTCCGCCAGGCAGGATGCGATCGCCATACGGCGGCCCTTCGACTCGCGCCACCCTTGGCGTCGGGCATACCGCTGATGACGTAGACGTCTATCGGCCCACTCTGGCGCATTATCTGATCGACCACTGAACCTCGGAGCAGTTCCCGCCACTGAGGCTGGATGGACTTGCCGGCAACAACCTTGGTGACGTTGTGCTTTCGCGCATAGTCGAGCACGGTCTCGGCGACGGAATGACCTGGCAGGGTAACGGCCTTGCCGCCCAGTTCCTCGGTCAGTTGCAGCGCCCGCGTGATACGATCCTTGTTGTGTTGTGGCAGGCGAAGATGAGCGCCCGTTTCCACGTAGACGGCAGCCCACTCAGCGTCCAACTCGTCGGCCAGGCGGCGGGTGGCGCGTACCAGGCGCTCAGAGAAGGGGCTCGGGCCGACGCAGACCAGCAAGCGCTCCTTGGTCGGCCAGGGGCCGGGAATGGCTCGGGTCTGCATGTAGTCCCGCATCTGCTCGTAGACCCGCTCAGCGGCCCTGCGCATTCCCAACTCTCGCAGAGCGGTCAGGTTGCCGGTGCGAAAGAACTTCTCGATAGCGCGCGCTGCCTGCTCAGGCACATAGACCTTGCCCTCCTTCAGGCGGTGCAGCAGCTCGTCGGTGGGCAGGTCCACCAGCTCGATGTCCGTCGCGTCGTCCAACACAAGGTCCGGGATCGTCTCGCGGACGACGACGCCCGTGATTTGCGCGATTACATCATTCAGGCTCTCCAGGTGTTGAATATTGAGGGTGGTATAGACGCTAATGCCGGCCGCCAGCAACTCCTGGACATCATGGTAGCGCTTGGCATGGCGGGAACCAGGTGCATTGGTGTGAGCCAACTCATCGACCAGCGCCAGTTGTGGCCGGCGTGCCAGCACCGCGTCCACGTCCAACTCTGTCAGAGTGGTGCCCCGATATTCGACCTGCCGGCGGGGAATGACCTCCAGGCCCTGCAGCATGGCCTCAGTCTCGGCCCGGCCGTGTGTGTCCACGCACGCCACAACGAGATCCACACCCTCGGCCTTGCGCTGGTGGGCAGCTTCCAGCATGGCATACGTCTTTCCCACACCAGCCGCATAGCCCAGGAAGATCTTGAGCCTGCCGCGTGCCTGCTGGCGCTCCTCGGTCTGGATCCGCGCCAGCAGTTCATCGGGATTGGGGCGAGGTTGTCCTCCCATCATGGCACTATTCTCAGTCAGTCATTCGTTTTGTGCCACCGAGCGCCAGGTTGAGTCGAAGCACGTTGACGCGCGGCTCGCCGAACAGCCCCCACTGACGGCCTTCGGTACACTCCTCGACGAGTAGCCGGACCTGCGCCTGACTGAGGCTGCGGGCACGCGCCACGCGTGGCACCTGGTACAGCGCCGCCGCAACGCTGATGTGCGGGTCGAGGCCACTGCCAGAGGCCGTCACCAGGTCGACGGGAATGGGCTGGGTGTTGCCGGGGTCCGCGTCGTGGAGGGCCTTCACCCGGGCCTCGGCCGCTTCCAGCAGCGCTGGGTTCGTCGGCCCGAGATTCGAGCCAGAGGAGGCCGCCGCGTTGTAGGGGAACGGTTCCGTCGCCGACAATCGGCCCCAGAAGTACTCGGGGGCATCGAACGGCTGGCCGATCAGCTCAGAGCCGATGGCCCGGCCATCCTCCAAAATCAGGCTGCCCTTGGCCTGGTTGGGGTATACCACCTGAGCGATGCCGGTAATGGCCAGAGGATAGACCACCCCTGTGATGGCGGTCAGCAAGACCAGAGTCGCAGTGGCGGCGCGCAGTTGGGGGAGCATTCCTACATTTCCCTTGTCGCTACAGGCCTCGGAACCGGCCTGAGGACCTGGCTCGGGCCTGGATCCTCGTTGTTGTTGCAGCCCTTCCCAGTCTCCAGTGGCATAGCCTGGAGCGGGTGAGCCAAGAGGGATTCTTCGCCCAGTTCTCCTCGATCGATTTTCTCCTGGGACCGTCTCACCAGTGTCACCAGATGGTTTGCCCGGATCAGCGCCAGTCTGTTGGCCCGCACCCAGAGTCCCACCAGTGCGTAGGCCAGCACTAGAAGGCCAACCGTGGCCGCCGTATGGACAGGCTCGGAGAAAGGCGCTCTAGCCTCGAGTACGACCAATCCAATCATCACAGGCAGAAGCAGAAGCAGTTGCCACCACGCGGGGCGGCGATCTTGAGTGTCCATCGTGCCTCCCTATACCAGCTTCAAAGCCACCAGGATCAGGTCGAGGATCTTAATGCCGACGAAAGGCGCGATCAGCCCGCCGACACCGTAGATGAGCAGGTTCTCGCGCAGCAGCGCCTCTGCCCCGATGGCGCGATAGCGAACCCCGCGCAGCGCCAGCGGGATCAGCGCGACGATAATGAGCGCGTTGAAGATCACCGCCGACAGAATGGCGCTCTGCGGCGTGGCCAACCGCATGATGTTGAGCGCACTCAGCGCCGGGTAGGTGCCGGCAAACGCGGCCGGGATGATGGCAAAGTACTTGGACACGTCGT
>DATEXS010000307.1:0-17292 GCA_035256725.1 Anaerolineae bacterium | reverse complement strand
CAGGTGACTGTTGAAGACCCTATCGCTGTTCGAGCCGATACGCCAAGAGTTGGAGGCGGTTGAGGAGAAGCTGCACGAGGCGGCGGACGTAGAGCACGTGCGGCTCAAAGAGACGTTGAGCTACCTGCTGGATAGCGGCGGCAAGCGCATCCGGCCCGCTGTGGTTATCCTGGCCTCTAAGTTCCACGAGCATGACGTCTCGCGAGTGACGCCTCTGGCGGCGGCCGTGGAGATGCTCCATACGGCGACGCTGGTCCATGATGATCTGCTGGATGGGTCGCTGCTCAGGCGGGGCAATGTCACGCTGAATGCCAGGCTCAACACGGGGGCGGTGATCCTGGTCGGTGACTATCTCTTCGCTCGTGCTGCGGACCTGGCTGCAGCCACGGAGAGTGTCCCGGTGGTCAACATCTTCGCAGGGACCTTGATGACCATCTGCAGTGGCGAACTCAGGCATGCCTTCAATCCGGACGGCTGGCGCCGCACGAAAGAGGACTACTACTTGAGCACCTATAGCAAGACCGCGTCCCTCTTTGCCGCCTCGGCTGAAGCAGGGGCCTTGCTGAGCGGGGCGCCCGTCCGCACCGTGCGTGCGCTGCGGGACTATGGCTGCAACCTGGGCATGGCTTTTCAGATCGTGGACGACATCCTGGACTTTGTGGGCGATGAGAGCGAGATGGGAAAGCCGAGCGGTAGCGATCTGCGGCAAGGGACGGTGACCCTTCCTCTCCTGCTCTTCTTGGAGGAACAGCCAGAGACTGACCTCCTCAGGTCCATCTTCGAGCACGGGGAGGGGAGGGAAGAGGCAATCAGGGCCCTGGTGGCGATGGTCAGGGGTTCCTCAGCCATCGAGTCGGCTCGCCAGGAGGCCAGGCGCCACACCCTTGCCTGCAAGGAAGCGATCGGGAGCCTCTCGCCCAATCGGTACCGGCAGGTTATGCTGGATCTGGCAGATTTCCTGCTGGAGCGTAGGCGGTAGTCTCAGGTGTGTCCCGGCCGGGTGGAGGCCAGGCTACCTGGTGGGGGACGGGTCAGACGTCGGACCGTTCGCTTCTGCCGAAGGCGCGCCTCTCAAACCCCCGAGTCTATCGGGGGCTTCTATGACCCCGGTGATGGCCCATGGCGCATGATCTGTCCATCGTGATCGTCAGCTGGAATGTCAGGGACTTGCTGCGCCGGTGTCTACAGTCTGTCTTGGAGTCTCTGGAGATGGAGGGGGCACGGGCTCTCGCCACAGAGGTTGTGGTGGTGGACAATGCTTCCCGGGACGGAAGCGCGGAGATGGTGCGGCGGGAGTTTGGGCATGCTCGTGTCATAGCCAATGCCCAGAACGAAGGGTTCACCAAGGGCAATAACCAGGGTATAGCGGCCAGTGATGGGCGGCATGTTCTCCTTCTAAACCCCGACACGGAAGTTGTGGGCCGATCCCTGGGCGAGATGGTGGACTACATGCAGGGCCACCCCGAAGTGGGGGCGTTGGGTCCACAGCTCCTCTATCCGGATGGACGGGTCCAGTCCTCGCGCCGTCGCTTTCCTGACCTACGGACCGCCCTGGTAGAGAGCACTTTCCTTCAGCCGTGGTTTTCTGAGAGCAGCACCCTGAAGAGCTACTACGTACTGGAGCGTCAGGACGGCGATACTCAAGAGGTGGATTGGCTGGTGGGGGCCTGCCTGATGATGCGCCGTGCCGCACTAGAGAAGGTGGGGCTTCTCGACGAGAGGTTCTTCATGTATTCCGAGGAGCTAGACTGGTGCTACCGGGCCAGGCAGCAGGGTTGGAGAGTTGTCTACCTGCCCGAGGCTCGGGTAATTCACCATGAAGGCAAGAGCAGCGAGCAGGCCCTGGCTGTGCGCCACCTGCACTTTCAGCGCAGCAAGGTGCTCTTTTTCAAGAAGCACCACGGCCGTGTCCAGGGCGAGATCCTGCGCCTCTATCTGCTGGCCAGCTACCTCTGGCAGACGGTGGTGGAGGGTCTCAAGTGGCTGGCAGGGCACAAGCGTCCCTTGCGGCGTCAGCGCATCCTGGCCTACTCGCAGGTTTTGCGTTCGGGGCTTGGCTAGCATGAGAGTGTGTTTGCTTAGCGGTGAGTTCCCGCCCATGCAGGGCGGCGTGGGGGACTTTACGCGAGAGCTGGGCTTGGCGCTGAACGGGCTGGGAGCCACGGTGAGCGTGATCTCCTCTGTGCAGGCTGCTCAGCTTGAGGGCACGGCCACCTACCCGGACGGCAGCGCTATTCTCGAGCGAGGAGCTTCCCAACTGAGGCTGTATCCTCTGGTGGCGCGCTGGAGTTTCTCCTGCTGGGCAAGGGTGAGTAGACTACTGCAGGAAATAGGGGCCGAGATCCTCAATGTCCAGTACCAGACGGCTGCCTACCAGATGCATCCGGCGGTCAATCTGCTGCCCTGGAGGCTGCGCCTCCAGCGAGGACGGCCGAGGGTCATTGTGACCTTCCACGACCTCAAGCTGCCCTATCTCTTTCCCAAAGCTGGCCCTGTGCGCAGATGGGTGACCCAGTCTCTGATACGGGGCGGCGATGCGACCATCGTCACCAATGTAGAGGACAGGATCCAGGCCGAGGGCTACGGGGCGCGCAATCTCCATCTGGTCCCCATTGGGAGCAACATCGAGCCGCAGGCACCTCCAGGCTACCAGAGGGAAGGATGGCGGCAGCGCTGGGGTGTGGATGCGGACGAGACCCTGCTCTGCTACTTCGGATTCTTGAACGAGAGCAAGGGCGGAGAGACCCTGTTCAGGGCCCTATCCCGGCTGAACGCCTCCGGCGAGCGAGTCAAACTCCTGATGATCGGGGGGAAGGTAGGTTCCAGCGATCCCACCAACCCGCCCTATCTTCGGAAAATGGAAGCCTTGATCGGGGAGCTGGGCCTGGAGAGCAGGGTAGTCTGGACCGACTACGTCGAAGGGCCGGAGGTCTCAGCCAACTTTTGGGCCTGTGACATCTGTGTCCTCCCCTATCGGGATGGGGTCTCCTTTCGCCGAGGGACCCTGATGGCTGCCCTGGCCCATGGGATGCCCATTGTCAGTACGCAGCCCACGCTGGCTATTCCGGAGATAGTGGAGGGCGAGAACATGGCTCTGGTCCCACCAGGGGACGCGGAGGCCCTGGCCGCCAGGATCCGCGATTTGGCGGCATCCCCTCAACTGAGGAGCAGGTTGGAGCGAGGGGCGGCCGAACTCGCCCAGCGTTTCTCATGGGAGTCCATCGCTGAGAGGACCCTGGGCTGGTATGAGCGCGTCCTGGGCGCGAGGCCATAGGTTGCTGCCAGGTGGTCCCTGTGGTAAGATAGTCGAATGGTCGCCTCGCCCCAGACGGGGAGACGTAACCATTCAAGCTGGGAGCAGTGATGGGCCAAGGCGATAAGGTATTGGTGACCGGTGGGGCTGGTTTCATAGGCTCCTATGTGGTGGATGCGCTGGTGGCTAAGGGCCACTCAGTGCGGATCTTCGACAGTCTCGAGCCACAGGTGCACGGGAAGGCGCAAAACGCACCCGAGTACCTTAATCCCGCAGCAGAATTGGTGATCGGAGATGTGAGGGACCGGTCGGCACTCCAAGATGCCTTAGAGGGCATGGGGGTAGTCTTCCACTACGCCGCTGCGGTGGGCGTGGGCCAATCGATGTACCAGATACACCGCTACGTTGATGCCAACACGCTGGGCGGGGCCACACTGCTGGACATCCTGGCCAACGAACGGCACCAGGTGCGCAAACTGATCGTGGCTTCCTCCATGTCCATCTATGGTGAGGGCAAGTACGAGTGCGAGGCGTGCGGCGTGGCGTATCCGCAACTGAGATCCGGTGAACAATTGCGGCAACGCCGTTGGGAGATGCTGTGTCCCCATTGCGGCGGCGAGATGCGGCCGCTACCCACGGATGAGGACAAGCCCCTTCACCCTACCTCCATCTATGCGGTGACCAAGAGGGACCACGAGGAGATGTTCCTCTGCTTCGGGCGTGCGTACGGAATACCGGCGGTGGCGCTTCGCTTCTTCAACGTCTATGGGCCTCGTCAGGCCCTCTCCAATCCCTACACCGGAGTGGCTGCCATCTTCTCGGCTCGACTGCTCAACGGGGAGCCACCGGTGATCTACGAGGATGGTCAGCAAAGCCGGGATTTCATCCACGTTCAGGATGTGGCCCGCGCCAGTGTGCTGGCCATGGAGAGACACGAAGCCGACTATGAGGTGTTGAACGTCGGTACCGGCAGGCCGCTGACCATACGGAGAATAGCGCAGGTGCTCATCGACAAGCTGGCCGGGGGGAAGGTAGAACCGCAGGTCGTTGGCCAGTACAGGCAAGGCGACATCCGCCACTGCTTTGCAGACATTGGCCGGATAAGGGAGCAGCTGGGCTTCGAGCCGGAGGTGACCTTCGAAGACGGGGTGGCAGACCTGATTTCGTGGGTGAGGGAACAGGAGGCCACTGACGGTTTCCATGAAGTGGACCGAGAACTGAGAAAGAAGGACTTGATTCTTTAGCCTGGTTGACGGGAATGGACCCCAGCATGAGTCGAGATAGGGGTGTGGAGTTCAAGCAGCTCCAACGTGAGACCTACGATCACCTGTACAGCGATCTGGATTTCGCGCTCTACAAGGTCGCTCATCCCTTCCGCAAGTACTTCGAACACCACATAGTGTCGCTGGCTATGAAGGGGCTGGAGCACCCCGAAGACATGAGCTGTCTGGACATTGGCTGCGGTCAGGGGATCACCACCTATGTATTGAGCAAGCGCTTTCGGCGGGTGGTGGGGGTGGATTTTTCTTCCGCGGCGATCAGGACCGCCTCGGGGTTTCTCGGGGCCATGGAGGTGAAGAACGCCAGCGTGCTGGTGGGAGACGTCGATAACCTGGGTTTGGTTAGCGACGCGGTGGATGTGGTGCACTTCAAGGACTTTCTGCATCACACCGCGGATCCGCTGCGCGCGCTCCAGAATCTAAGACAGGTCAGCCGTCAAGGCCACCTGCTGGGTGCAGAAGTGAACGGCCGTTCGCCAGTGATGAGCCTGTTCGGCCGGATAGCAGAACACGAGCGAGGGCTGCTGGACAGTAACAGGGAATGGCTGGCTGACTTGATGCTGGCAGCCGGGTTCAAGGAGATACGGATCCAGGAGTTCAGCTTCTATCCGTACCCATTTCGTCTTCCCGTCATTGGTGACAGGCGCCTGGGGTTCCTCCTGCCGGCGGTAACGGCTGTCGAGGCCTTCCTGGTGAAAACGCCGCTACGCAGATACGCCAACTACCTGGTCTTTGACGCTTCTAGCTGATGGGTGTCAGTAGCCAGTGAGGAAAATCCTTGTACTATCACCGAGCGACATCTTCCCCCCGGTCGATGGCAATAGCGAGAACATCTACCACATCGTCAAGTACCTGGCTCCCAGCAACGTCTTGGGCGTGCTGTTAAGCCGGGTCTTCTCGCAGGGCGGCCCCATCGACATCTCTGATCCCAAGCTGACCATTCGCTACTGCCCGGTCAGTGCGTTCGACCGGCTCCAGTACAAGTCCTTCCTGGTCAATCCCTACTACTACGCGTCGGCCAATGGCCTGATGCGGGACACCGACGCCGACATCATCCAGTGCCAGGTGCTTTTCACGTTCCTGGTCGGGTACTTTCTCAAGAGACGCTATGGCAAGCCCCTGGTACTCGTGCAGGAGAACGCCGAGTACGTCAAGCAGGTGAAGTTCGAGGCACCGGGCTATGTCACCTCCATCTTGAAGAGGTTGGAGGGAATGGCTTGCCGCGCCGCTGATAGGATTGTGGCTGTGTCCGAGGTGGACAAGGGCCACATGGTGGACCTCTACGGCATCTCCGAGGCAAAGGTTCACGTAATCAATCACTGCGCCGATGAGGAGGTGTTCCAGTACGATGCGGAAGGAGCCGCCTTGGTCAGGCGAGAGCGGGGCATAGGGGCAAACGACATTGTCCTCACCTATGTGGGCAAGATGGACGCACCGCACAACACGGTGGCCACGCAGTACATCGCGGAGCGCATCTATCCCAGAGTGCTGGAGAAACACCCCAATTCCTGGTTCATGATCGTTGGTCAGAACTATGAGCATTTGCTGGAACATCGGAGGGAGCGTCTGTTCTTCACCGGTTTCGTAAGTAGCCAGAAGGAAGCATCTCCTAACCTGGCGGACCACCTTTCGGCCTCTGATATCATCATCGTGCCCATGGATCGCGGGTCCGGTACGCGCTTGAAGATCCTGGAAGCGGCGGCATGCGGCAGGCCCATCGTGTCCACGGAGATCGGTGCAGAGGGCCTGGAGTTCACCGATGGCGAGGAGATTTTGCTCACCAGGGACGTGGATGACAGGTTCATCGAGTTGGTGCTGGGCCTGATCGCGGACCCGCCCTGGCGTGATCGGCTGGGAAGACAGGCCAGGAAGAAACTCCTGGATCGGTATAGCTGGGAGAAGGAAATCAGCAAGTTCGAAGAGGTCTACCGGAGCCTGGAATCCGAAACCGGGACGTCGGCCGGGAGTGGCCCGGCCTGCCCGGGGCCTGATGTGAGCGCCTGAGGTTCCAAGGTGCGTATCCTAGTGACCATTTTCGAGAAGCTGGTGCCCATCAGTGGCGGTGGAACCCCGAGGGTTTCCAGCCTGGTCAAAGCATTCTCCGCAAGGGGGCATGAAGTCCACGTGGCGTCCCCCATCGCCGTGAAGAAAGAGGAGGCCGCGGCACGGCTGGGATCTGCCGGGTGGCTTCCCTTGCAGGGGGTCAATCGGCTGGGCAGGTGGAAGATGCCCAAGTACATGCTGGCCTTCCCCTACAATATGCTGCGGGTGGCGGCAGCGGTTCGCCGTCTTCAGCCAGATGTCGTCGTCGCGCACAATTCCATAGCAGGTTACGGCGCCCTGCTAGGGCAGAGGTGGAGCCCCCACTCACTGGTGGTTCTGGATCTGACTGACCTGCTCTTCGAATACCTGGAGGACTACTCCAGGGATGGCTGGCTGAGGGCTGTGATAGGCGTCGGGCGGCGGCTGGAGACCAGGGCCATCCGTGAATCGGATCGGATCATCACCATCAGCCAGGCCATGAAAGACATAGCTGTGCAGTACGGCGCTCATCCGGAGCGCATCGACGTCGTACCCGACGGCGTGGACACCAGCATCTTTCACTCCGTTGACGGAAGCGTATTGCGGCAGAGCCATGCTCCGGGGGCCAGCCATGTGATCATCTTCCATGGGGCGATTGACCCTCAGGATGACCCAGGATTGCTGGTCGAGGCCGCCCGCCTGGTGGTGAAAGAACATGGGCAGGCACACTTCTGGCTGGTGGGGAATGGCAGTGCAGTGCCCGACCTCAAACGGAAAGTGGAGCACTATTCGTTGAACGACAACTTCTACTTCTCAGGCTGGGTGGAGCAACCCCAGGTCGCCAACTATATCTGCGCCAGTGACATGGGCCTGGTTGTGCTTCCGGACGTTCTTTCTGCTCGGGGCCGGGTGACCCTCAAGGAGTTCGAGTACTGGGCGTGTGGCCGGCCGGCCATTCTCCCGCGCCTGCCGGCTCTGGAGGAAGTGGCCCAGGACGGAGAGACGGCGCTCTTCTACCAGCCCGGAGACGCCGTGGACCTGGCCCAGAAGATCGGCCGCCTCATTGAGGATCCCGAACTCAGAGTGCGACTGGGTCAGAAGGGCCTGGCCCTGGTCAAAAAGAGGTACGAGTGGAGCAGATTGGCTGAGCACTTCGTTGAGCTGTGCGAGACCTATGCGAGGCCGGGTTAGAGCCTGACGGAGGCATGATGAAAGTTCTGGTCGCCAATCCACCTTGGCCTGGGGAAGGCTATGGCGCGCGCTCCGATGTGCGCTGGCCCCATAAGCGGATGGACAAATACCTGGAGTATCCCATCTACCTGGCCTATCTTGTGGCCGTTCTGGAGGAGGCGGGGGTGGAAGTGGCCTTCGTGGACGCAGTGATGGAGGAGATGTCCATCGACGATTTTTCCCGAGCAGTGGCCAAGATCGGGCCGGATCTGGTGGTGATTGAGTGCTCGACTCCGTCGATCTACCATGATCTGCAGACGGCCATGGCGATCAAGGAGAGTTCGCCAGGCACTTTCGTGGCGCTGATCGGCTCTCACCCTACCTTCTTTCACGAGCAGATACTCAAGGACAACCCGGCTGTCGATGGCGTGGTACGCGGCGAGGCGGAGGTTACGGTGCGGGAGCTCGCGATGAGCCTGGCGGCAGGCCAAAAGCTCAGCCAGGTGGATGGACTAACCTATCGCCATGGCCACGAGGTTCTGGTCAATCAGCCTCGGCCGCTAATCGAGGATCTGGACTCCCTGCCTTTCCCTGCTCGACATATCGTCCGCCAAGAGGGATATCGAGCTGCCATCTACTCAGGGGTACGACCCACCGCCATGGTGAGCTCCCGAGGTTGCCCCTACCATTGCGTGTACTGCCTGTGGCCAGACACCCTCTACGGCCACAAGTTCAGGGCCAGGAGCGCGGTGAACGTGGTGGAGGAGATGGAACAGGTAGTGCGGGATTACGGGGTGGATGAGATATACTTTGATGACGATTGCCTGACCCTGAGCAAGAAACGGGTGCTGGAGATGTCCGGCCTCATCCTGGAGCGGGGGATAGATGTCAAGTGGATCGTGCAGGCCAGGGTGGACACCGTGGACAGAGAGGTGTTGGCGGCCATGAAGGAGGCCGGCTGCCACTACATACTCTTTGGTGTGGAGTCCGGGTCGCCCAAGATGCTGGAGATTATGAAGAAGCGAATCACCCTGGACCGGGTCCGGCAGGCCTTCAAGGACTGCCGCGAGCTGGGGATCAAGACACAGGCCTTCTTCTTGTTTGGTGTCCCTGGTGAGACCGACGAAACAATCGAGGAAACGATCGAGTTCGCCAAGGAGATAAATGCGGACAGCACACAGTTCGCCATCGCCATACCCCACCCGGGCACTCAACTCTACCAGACGTGTATGGACAATGGCTGGCTCGTCTTCGACAGCTGGGAGGATTTCGCCGCGGAGAACTCACTCATAGAGACCGGGCAACTGACGCGCGAGGATGTGGAAAAAGCGCGCATCAGGGCCTATAAGGAGTACTACTTCAGCCCCAGGTTTGTGACCAGATCTTTGCTCAGGGTCCGCAACTTCCAGGATGTCAAGCGCCTGGCGAGGGGGGGCAAATCCGTCCTCGACCGTGTATCGTTTTTTGGGAAACGCAGCGGTTGAAGAAGCACGTAGGGGTGATGACCGGGCTTGGTTGGCTCAGGAAAACCGTGGAGATATGCCGATGATACGGGGCCGGCGAACTCTTGTCTCGCCGGTCGCGGGCGTGGCCATGGTGCTCGTGATCCTCGGCTTCATGCTGCGTCGCCTGTATCTCATTGGCCTATTGATGCCTCAGGCCCGGGAATGATGGAAGGTCCGTTCGTGCTTCTCCTCAGTTTCTACTTTGAGGCCCATGTGGCGACGATTCTTGACCTGGGGACCAGATTGGGAAGATGGTGGGCGAGATCGTGTGCTCTGTCCCTATCTGGAGGCTCTGCGTAGGCACGCCCTGGCGCATGAGGGGGATGGTGGATGGTGCGGGTTTGAGCGTCGACGCGGGGATCCCTCGCACTGACGAAATGTCTATCTCAGTGGTCATCCCGGCCTACAATGAAGAGCGTATCATAGAGCAGACCCTGAAGGCACTTCTGGGGCATCTGGATGACAGGGGAGAGGCGCATGAAGTCATCGTCGTGGATGATGGCAGCGCGGATAGGACTGTTGACAAGGTGGATTCACTGGTCAGGGATGGTTCGCCCATCGTGTTGCTGAGGAATGAAGCAAACATGGGCAAGGGCTATGCCGTCCGACGAGGCATGCTGAATGCTCAGGGCAGATACGTCTTCTTCATGGACGCCGATTTCTCCTACCCGGTGCAGGAGCTAGACAAGATGCTTTTGGAGTTGACGCATGGGTACGATCTGGCGATTGGATCGAGGGCTCTGCCTGAATCCAACATGGAAGTGCGCCCACCCCTGCTGCGCTATGTTGCCGGGCAGGTCTATGCCTTTCTGATAGCTGCGCTAGTCTTCGGAGGGATAGCCGACACACAATGCGGCTTCAAGGGGTTCAGAAGGGAGGTCGCCCGAGACCTTTTCTCGAGATTGACGCTCAGTGATTTCGCCTTCGATGTGGAACTGCTGTTCCTGGCGCGTAAGCACGGATACAAGGTGGCAATGGTGCCAGTCAATCTGCGCTTCAATGCGGGAAACAGCAAAGTGCGCCTGGCTAGAGATTCTCTGTCCATGTTCTTTGACTTGCTCAGGATTCGATGGAACGACGCTAAGGGGAGGTATGACCCGCAACGCGGTGGAGAGTGCTGACCAGGGCGCCGCTGCCATGGAGCATGTGACCTGTAACCTGTGCGGCTCCAACGATAGCGACGTAGTTCGCAGACAAGGCGTCTTTAACATAGTCAAGTGCCGGAGTTGCGGCCTCACGTACGTAAACCCACGCCTGAGCCCACTAGCTTTGGCCAAGGAGTATGATGAGGAGTACTACTTCGGCGGCTCGTATGACGACTACATAGGCGAGGCCAGAGGCTTTGAGGAGACTTTCGAGAAGCGACTGGAGAAGATCGAGAGAGTGGTCAAGCCAGGCAAGATCCTGGACATAGGCTGCGCTTTTGGCTTTTTTCTCTCTGTGGCGCGACGCCGAGGTTGGGACGCTTTTGGCGTCGACTTGTCGGTGTCGGCTTCTCGCTATGCTCGGGAGGAACTCGGCTTACAGGTGAGGCACGGGACGCTTGGACAAGCCAATTTCGGCCATGGTTACTTCGATGCGGCGATCATGAACGATGTCTTTGAGCACCTGTCTGATCCGTTGGCAGAGCTGGTGCAAGTCCATCGAGTGTTGAAGACCGGCGGCTACCTCTTCATCGTCACCCAGGATATCAACAGCCTGGTGGTCAGGGCCTTGGGCTCCCGCTGGGCGCAGTACAAACCCAGAGAGCATCTCTACTACTTCACCAGGGCTACCTTGAGAGCCATGCTGGAAAAGAGCGGCTTTGCTGTGCTCCGCATCCAGAGTGAAGGGCTGGTGTGTACGGTCAAGTTCCTGGTGGGGAAGCTGCACAATCTGAATGCAACTCTTGGCAGGCTGGCGGGGTATTCTGCCCATAAGCTTGGGGTGCAAAATGTTCTCGTGCCTCTTCGGCCCGGATACGAAATCATGGCTTATGCACGCAAAGAATAGGGCGAGAACCATCTATGCTCATGTTAGGGATGGGATGGTCTGTAAGCCAAAGGTGTCACATCTGTGGTTGGCGCTCTTGGCCTACTGCTTGCTCACCATTGTTCTTACCTATCCGGTCGCTTTCACCGTTCCCTCAGCACCAGCTGGCAACGAAAGTGGCGATAGGTTCGAGTATGTATGGGCGTTGTGGTGGACCAAAGAGGCGCTGCTGGACTTGCACACCAGCCCTGCCAATCTCACCATGCTCTATTACCCTTATGGGGCACACCACCCTCTCCTGTTGTCGGATGCTTTCTTCATCGTCGCGTGTCTTCCTCTGGTTCTCCTCTCGGGTCCAGTGGTGGCCTACAACCTATACTTCCTGGGCAGCTTTGTTCTGACGGGGTTTGCCACCTATCTCCTATGCTATTCTGTGACTCGACGTAGATGGCCTTCCTTCCTGGGAGGCGTGGTTTTCGCCTTCCTACCGTTCAGGTACTTGCATGGAGCCGAGGGCCATCTCAACTTGCTCAGTACCTTGAGCCAAGGCATCTGGAGGTTCTCGTCAACGAGGACTTGATAGCAGAGTATTACGTTCGCGGGACCGAGACCTATGAGATGCCACCCTTCGCCCTGGCGGCGCAAGAATGGGTTCCCATACGGTTTCACGTTCCGGAAGGGTGCGAGAAGCCCAGTGAGGTGATCGAGGGCAGTGAAGACGGCAGATGCTTAGGCATGCTTTTCCAGCGGATAAGCCTGGAGACGCCCTAGAGTTGGCCCCTCGTGCAGACTGGATCCCAACTGTTCAGGCCTGGGTGGCGGGAGTGAGGTTGGCAGGTCGGTGGGCGGAGCGAAAGACCTCGGTATGATGAAGGTGTTCGCGGGACTCCGTGGGTGGACGATGCCTGGGGGCACGAAGTCCAACTGGCGCACGTTATTGCTCGTCCTGGTGGGATACTGTGCGCTTACCGCGATCTTCACTTACCCGGCTGCCCTCCACATCTTGGCGCAGCCCGCTGGCAGCACAGATGCCCACGAATATGTCTGGGAACTCTGGTGGGGCAAGACAGCGCTGCTGGACTTGCATACAAATGTCGCCAATCTCACTTCACTCTACTACCCGCAGGGGGCGCATCACCCGGTAATCTGGTCGGATGCCTATCTGTTTCTGCTCTCCATACCTTTGGTGCTCTTGTCGGGCCCCGTGCTGGCCTACAATGTGCATTTCTTCGCTAGCTATGTGTTGACGGGCTTCGCCACCTACCTGTTGTGTCTGGCCTTGACCAGGCGGCATGGGGCGTCCTTCGTGGGGGGCCTCGTCTTCGCCTTCGCGCCTATCAGGTCCGACCATGCCAGCCATGGCATGTTGAGCCTGATGGTGACGTACTGGTTGCCCTTGTATGTCCTGTCCTTGATGAGGCTGTTTAGGAAGCCTGGCGCCCGTAATGCTGTGCTATGCGGCATCTTCCTGGGTCTGTCGGTTCTGTCCAGCCCCTTGCACTTGCTGCATTTTGTGATCCCCTTCACCTTGGTGTTCCTTCTTTATCAGCATTTTGCCGCCAGAGGACGGTTGTACGATGCCCCCTTCATCAGAGACTTTGGCTTGGCCCTGGCGGTAGCAGGGGCCATGGTCGTGTTGCCCTATCTGCCTCTATTGCAGACGGGGGGGTCGGGAGAGTCGAGTTCTCTCGCCAGGCAGGGAATACTGTCCCATTCCGCTGACCTTCTGGGTTTCTTGGTTCCTCCGTCGTCCCAGGTATTGGTGGAAAGGGTCCCGGCGCTCTCAGCCCTGGTTGCCAGGATAGTCCCAGAGGCGGCAGACGCAGGATATCTAGGCTTCGTTCCTCTGCTCCTTGCTTCGATAGGTGTCTGGAGAATCAGGAGGGGGGCAGGACTGTGGGTGATTCTGGGATTGGTTGGTGTGGTGCTCTCTTTGGGCCCTTTGCTCAGAGTCGGTGGCCGGTTGGTCGAGTACTCCGTCGCGGGGGAGACCGGTTTCGTAGTGCTCCCCGGGGCCTTACTCACTAAACTGCCCTTCTACAGTCTGGTTCGCGCCCCGTACAGGTTCCTTGAGGCCACCATGCTTTCCCTGGCGGTTCTGGCAAGCTATGGTCTCTCGGCGCTCTTTCCGGCTGCTGGCCGACGTACGCTGCACTCGGTTCTAGGGATCGCAGTGGTACTGGCCGTCTGCCTGGAGTACGCCTCTTATCTGCCCTTTCCGGTGGTAGACTTGCCGATTCCAGACTTCTATGAGAAGGTGCGGAGGGATGGCAAAGAGTACGGTATTCTGGACGTCGGCTCGGAGACGCTGAATCACCAGGGGATGTACTATCAGACGGTACACGGCCACCCGATCGTCCGCGGCTACATCTACCGCCTCCCGCCACAAGTGAAGCCCTATCTGCGCTTCATGGATCAGCTTGTGCAGCCGGAGCCTGACATAGTGAGCCACGATAACGCCGTCCAGATCCTGAACCAGTTGAACATCGGATATGTCGTGCTTCACACGATGTACCCCAGTCCTGTGGGAACCTTCAGGCCTTACTTATCTCGGGTGATGGGCGGTCCCGTCTATGAAGATGAGCAGATCGCGGCTTATGCTGTGCCAGCGAGCGAGGCTACGGAGGCGGGAGGAATCCCGCTTGTAGCCTTGGGTCTGCAATGGCATGCCGTCGAATACAATGACGGGGTCCCTTCGCGCTGGATGGCCAACGACGCAACGCTGTACGTGAAAGCCGCGACGGAGGGACGGTACCAGCTCGCACTGGTTGCGCATCCTTTCAGGGTATCAAGGCACCTACAGATCTATGTCAACGAGGAACTGGTCGAAGAGTATGAAGTCGGGGGGCTGCAAGACTACCTGACCTCTCCCTTTGTGTTGAAAAGTGACCAGTGGACCACCATGAGGTTTCACGTACCGGAGGGGTGTGAGGTGCCCAGCCAGGCGACAGAAGGCCAGGAGGATCCTCGATGCTTGAGCATGCTTTTCCAGGCGCTGAATGTGTTGCCGGCTGAGGCGGAGGCGTAGCTGACGGTGAGGGGACAATCTGGCATCTCCTCCGGCGAGGAGTCGCGGAGAGGGGGACAGGGGATCCAAGAGACCCTTGGGGAGCCATCCCTATTCCTGCGGCTAGTTGTGCTCGCTATCCTGCTGCTCGTGATGGCTGGAGGCTTCTATCTGCGGCTCAGCTACGCGCGCACGACGAGCCCCTACATAGACGAGTACACCACCATCTGGGTGGCCCAGAGGACTGTGGAGCACGGATACCCCGTCTTCTCCACTGGCGCCATCTATGCTCTGGGTCTGCCATTCACGTACCTCGATGCCATCCTCTTCTTTCTCTTCCAGTCCACCGAGCTCATAGCCAGGATACCGAGCGTGATCATCGGTGTGTGCACGATATGGAGCGTATACCTGGTGGGGAAGAGGATGTTCTCAGCCCACGAGGGTCTTTTGGCGGCGGCGATGGTGGCCCTTGCCCCTCAGGCCGTGCTTTGGGGAGGCCGGGCCAGGAACTACGCACTGATACAGTTCATCGTACTCTGGGCAGCGTTTCTTCTCTACAAGTGGGCCATCGCAGAGGATGGGGACAGGTATGGTTGGCTGTTTGTCGTCGCGTTCATCGCGGCCGTGTTCACCCATAACGTGGCCATGCTGCTCTATCCTGCCTTTCTCTTCTGCGCGTTCCTCCGGCAAGGGTGGCGCTGGTTCTTCAGGCGCAAGGTGATTGTAGCTAACGTCCTGATGTTCCTGGGCATGGCTAGCAGTCTCTTCCTCTATCGGCGCTTGCGGCCCCCAGGCTGGGGTGAGGTGGGCGAGGGACGGCTGGAGGTCGGTGTCTCCTTCAATCTGATGGGGGCCATTCAGCGGTACAAGCCCTTCTTCCTGGGCTGGGATGATCTTCCTTTCGCCGCTCTCTTGACGGTCTTATGCGCTGTGGCGTTTGTCTATCTGCTGCTGCGGGCGGCCAGAGCGCGGAGCTTTACCTCAATACTATCTCCCTCCAACGAGGTCGCCCCGCTGGCCTACCTTGGTCTGCTTTTCGCCCTGATCGTCCTGGAGATGTTCTTCGTGGTCAACGAGCGACGCTGGAGCCCTCGCTATTTCTTCATCGAGGCGCCGTTGTTCTACCTGATAGCGATCAACGTGCTATCACGCATGATTGGGTTTGGAGAGCGATGGTTGCGGGAGCGCGGCTGGCTGAGGACGGCCCACTGGAATCGCTGGAGGGACCGGGCCAAACTGCTCGCGACGGCCCTGGGTATTCTCGTGATTGGCGTACTCTCGTGGCCGGCGGCGACGGCAGCCATCGCCAAGGGGGAGTACGGGTATGACCGTGCCTTTCGGTACGTGCTGGAGAAGCGCCAGCCGGGGGACAAAGTGATGACCTTCGCCATTTCGCCTTGCGCGGTCTACCTGGGCGAGGACGGGTGTGATTACGTAGCCATCGAGAAGGACTTCCACAGCTACGCCACCCAAAGGGATGGGCAGTGGATCGAGGCCTGGGCAGGGGTGCCGATCCTGTTCACCGATGACGCTCTTCTGGAGGCGGTGGAGACCAGCCCGCGGACCTGGTTCGTAGTTGACGAGTCTCGGTTGAGGACTCGATACACTCAGGACTTCATCCAGTATGTGTGGGACCGCACGGAGCTGGTAGCCAAGGAAGGTGGGGTCTTCGTCTTTCTGGCGGAGAGCCCTCCCCCGCCTCCATTGGCCATCCAACGTTCGCTACACTACAATCTTGGTGACAAGGCCGCCCTGCTGGGGTGCGGTCTGAGTTCCAGGGATCTCCAACCAGGCGGCGTCCTCGACCTGTCCCTGCGCTGGCAGGCGTTGACCCACATTCTGGAGAGCTATAGTGTCTTTGTGCATCTGGTAGATGCGGAAGGCAGAATGTGGGCGCAGCACGATGGGGTGCCGTTGCTTGATTTGCACCCCACCACGCACTGGGTGGAGGGGGAGATAGTCTCGGACCCTCGGGAGTTGCCGCTTCCAGCGGAGATCCCTTCAGGCAGGTACCGTGTGCAGACGGGCATGTATCTTCCTGAGACGATGGAGCGTCTTCCCGTCTACGGAGAACAGAGGGAGCTGTTGGGGGATGTGGCGGTTCTGGACTACGTCCGTGTTGTCGATGCGGTGCCAGAAGACCTTTCGCCACAGCATGCGGTGTCCTATGGTCTGGGCGAGGAAGTTACGCTGTGGGGCTACGATCTTGAAGCGCGTGACGCCCGACCGGGAAGCAAGGTTCGTGTAACCCTCTACTGGAGAGCTGAACGAGAGATGGACGAGGATTATACGGTCTTCGTGCACTTGTTGGACAGTGAAGGCGGAATCTGGGGACAGCAGGACAACGAGCCGGAGGGGGGATTCTACCGTACCTCGTTCTGGGAAACAGGCGAGTTGGTGAGGGACGAATACGAGTTCATTATCGACACGGCGGCGCCAGAGGGAGAGTATCAGATAGAGGCCGGAATGTACATCCTGGCCACGGGGCAACGTCTACCTGTGAGCGATGAAAACGGTCAGATAATCGATGACAAGATCCTGCTGGGTTCGGTAGAGGTGATTCAGTGAGGATACACTGGCCAGTTCGGGCGAGTCGGCTGGAAGCTTCGCCTGTGAGGTTGAAGAGGTGTACTCGACCTGGCGCCGCTTGCTCTAGTTAGGATTGCGAAGGGCGCATCTCCTGGGATGCAGACTACCGAACTAGCCGGGAATCGGATAAGCGCCTTTTGGCTGCGCGTCGCGTTGCCGCTGAGTCTATTGACAGTGCTGTGGCTCGCTTATGTGTTGCCGCTCATTTTTCGCGTCGCTGACAACACGCGGCTCATTGAGGTCTTCATCCCTGATGAGGCTTCCGCGGTTGATATCGTGATGGCCATGGTCAGAGCACGGAGTCTACTCCCGGCAAGCGAGTCTGTGTACGGTGGGGTGTATTTCTATGTTGGGTATGCCTTCGTATCGCTCGTCGGGGCGATCTTGGGACAGACAACGGTACCGCACGTGATTGTCTCTCTGCGGTTGGTCGCGGCTTTGTCGGGCCTCCTATGCATCCTGTTCACCTACGTACTGGCCAAGAAGATGTATGAT
>DATEXS010000306.1:0-5085 GCA_035256725.1 Anaerolineae bacterium | reverse complement strand
GCTGCATGCCCGCTGGCACGTAGCCAATCTGTGTCCACTCGCCGGGCCTATCCGGGTCCGCACCCCACAGCTCCACCGCACATTCAACATCCACATCGATGCCGCCGAGGATGTCTATGATGCGCTGGAAGCCCTCGAAGTTGACCCTGACGTAGTGATCGAATCCTATGCCCAGGTTGTGGAGCAGCGTCTCGTTGAGCAGGGCAGGCCCTCCGCCGCGATAGCCCTGGCCCTCTCCCGTATAGTCCGCGGTGTTGAGACGGTCGTAGCCATACCCAGGGATGTAGACCCACAGGTCGCGAGGAATGGACAACATCCCCACGATCTTGCGCTGCGGGTCTATGCGCACATAGATCATGGTATCGGTCCGCCAGCCTATTTGGCCGGGAAGCCTGTCTCCACCGAGGAGCATGATGCTGATCACCCCTTCCGGGACTGGCAACGGGGTGGGCACAGGCGTCGGGCTTGGGGTGGGAGTAGGCATGGCCGTTGCAGAGGGCGATGGCATCGCCGAGGAGCCTGTGCCGGTCCCCGCCGGCTTCGCCGTGTTAGTGCTCACCTCCTGCGCCGTGTAGGTAGGCGAACTTACGGGCTGCGTACTACTGCCGCAGGCCACCAGCAGGGTGCCCATCACCGCACTCAAGCAGGCGATGAGCAGAGATCTCTTCATACCTTCACACCAGCTTTCGAAGCCTTTTTCGCGCAGACCAGATCCTACGACAATTATACCACCGCCATTTTGCCGACACAACGGTCGCCGCCCATGTCTGGGTCCGTCGATTACCCCGCCATCATGGCCGCGCGACGGTCCCGGCCCAACCAGGATACGGCCGAGGCGAGCAGCTCCGCTGCGCACAGTGAAGTACAGCCAGCACAGCCACCTATGCAATGCAGCGCCCACAATGGTCCTCGAACAGAGGTCCCTCCCTGCACACCGCTCCTCGTGCCCGGGAACGCATAGTGACACGCACCTCCGGGATAGACAAGAAAAAGCCCTGAACGCATGGTTCAGGGCTGAGCAGAGAGCTGGAAACTGGTCTGACCTCGGCCTAGCAGACCCTAGCTATGCCTGTTGGTCACCACTACGGCACAGGGCTGAGTTCCGGCCGGCAAGGCTCCGGACCGCCTGCACCCGAGGAACCTCTTCACCGTATAGACTATCCACTTCCAGTGAAGAGCCAAGTGTACGACGATACCACCAATCATGGCCAGGCTGCCCCAAACGTGAACATCGTTCCAGCCATCCCTGCTCAGGTAGATTACCGTCTTGCCGAAATCCGGATTGCGACCACCCTGGTAGCCGCCACGCGGCATGGTGAGTAACACCAAACCAGAGACGGTGGCGGCCAGGAAGGCCACCAGGATCACGGCATCCACCACAAAAAAGAGCTTAGCTTTGCTGAACATTTGTACCTCCTGTTTATTCTCTATCTCCATTCTACCTGCGGAATGTGAACCGAGGGTTAAGGGTCTATAAGGAGAATATGAAGCCCGATCCGATGACCCGCGATCAGCCGAGAGGCTCTCAACCGATAGCCGACTCGGGAGAGCAAGGGCGGTGACAGTATGGTACAATGACGAAGCGGAGGCTGCCCATGACCGAGCCAGGAAAGCGAGTTTGTGAATCTCAAGTCACCATCGGCCAGGTGATGTTGCCCACCGATGCCAACGCCTACGGGAACGTCCACGGGGGAGTAGTCATGAAACTGGTAGACGATGCCGGCGCCATCGTAGCCACCAGGCACAGCCGCAGCATCGTGGTCACCGTTGCTGTGGACTCCATCACCTTCCTGTCCCCCATATACGTGGGCAATCTGGTCACCCTTACCGCAGCGCTCAGCTACGTTGGCCGGACGTCCATGGAAGTGGAGGTGTCGGTGGAAGCTGAGGACCCGCTCACCGGAGACAAGACGCACACCAACACCGCCTACGTGGTGTACGTCGCCCTCGACCAGGACGGTCGCCCCACCGAGGTCCCACCCCTCATCGCGGAGTCGGAAGAAGAGAGAGAACGAATGGCCAAAGGGCGCAGACGACAGGAAGCCCGCTTGTCAAGGCAGCGTGAGGGCATCTAATGATTGCGGTAGCCACCGGGACCTTGACAGTGGTCGGGAAGGACGTCACTTTGTTCTTCGGGCGCTAGACCAGCTTCTCCCTGGGCACTTCTTCCTTGCCCAGATGCTCAAGGAAACGATCCCGCAGTTGCCGGGCCAGGCCTCGGGGTGACTTATCGTCTAGAGGAACCCGGCCCCCGGCCATTAGCCCATGGCCCCCACCGGTCCCCAGCCCATCGACCACGTCTTGCACCACGCGCCCTGCATTAGCCTCTATTTCATTAGTGCGCACGGAGACCACGATCTCCTCGTCATACAGGCCGGTGCAGAAGACCCAGTAAGCCCCTTCCCAACGCAACAGGAAGTCGGCCATCTCTGCCGCCAGGTCGGGCCAGTCCATGGGCCCCAGGTTACAGACCACCACGTCATCGTAGATATAGGTATGCTCCAGGGCCCGTTCGAAGGCCCGAAAGTAGTCCAACGGGACCTGCGCAGTTTCAATCTGCGCCAGGATCTTGGTATCGGCCAGGGGCAACAGGTAGAGGTAGGCGTCCACGTCGGCGTCCGTAGCCGCCCGGGCCAGCCCCATAGTGTCCGACTTGATCCCGTAGAAGAGGGCCGTCGGCGTTCGCCCGTCAGGGACCAACCCCGCAGCTCGCAGATATCCCGTGAGCACCGTGGAAGTCGCCCCGTAGCCCGGCCGGATGTCGACGAAGGGCACACCATCGAGATTCGATGTCGCCTCCGAATGATGGTCTATGACCACCGTTGGGGCCAAGCCAGCAGGCAGAACCAGATTTCCAGCGCCTGGTTGAGCATCCACCAGAGCCACGACGTCGTACTGTTCCGGATCGACCTCGTACAGAGGACTCATCTCTATGGAGAGCAGCCGCACCATGGCCTTGTTCTCCGCGCGCCCGATGATACCCCCGTGAGCCAGGGTGGTCTTCAAACCCAGCCTTCTGTTGAGTAGAAACGCCAGGGCCACGGCGCTGCCTATGGCATCCGGGTCCGGATAGTCGTGAGTGACGATCAGCGCACTCTCGGTGCCCCGCACTGTCTTCAGCAGAGTTTCCAAAGCCTCGGCGCTGCTGGCGAACCGGTTCGCGCCACCGTCTTCAGGTTCTTTCACAGGTAACCCACCTCTGCCTTAGTCCCTCTACGGGTCCTGCCCCCTCCTCTTCTACAGGTCCGTCTGCCACGGGCACGAGCGCACCAGCCAATATCGACAGGACACGCCCTGCGACACGACTTCTCGCAGGAGCACTACTCCGCCACAGGCCTGCACCTACCGTGACATATGCTGACCGCTTGGGGCAGCGACCGTAGAAGCATGCTATGGACCCCACGCGCATCTAGTGAGTCGGAGGCTGGTGCCGGGACGCCGGGACGAGAGAGAAGACCTCCTCGACCTGTAGGACAATAGTCGCATCGAAGGTATCCCGCGCCTCTGGGCCCAGATAATCGGCGGTCCTTCTCCTCGCCTGTTCATGAGTGTCACCTGAAGTAAGGATGGCCGCCTTGCCCTTGATCTGTGCCCCCATGACTTGCGATATGCTGGCCAGCGAGGCCTGCGTGCTGGATGGAGGGGTGGAGTGCACGACCAGGGCAGCCTTGGGATTCTCGCGGATATTGGCTGCGCTCTTTCCCTGTGCAGTCACAGCCATGACGATGGTGCAAGCATCCGTGGCCACCGCCGTAGCAAGGGGAGCCACATCGGGGATACCGCTTCTGCTCGCCGTGGCCAGGTAGCAGAGAGGAACACTATTGACCAGATCCACGAGCTCCTTGGGCATCTCCGCCATGCTGGCCCTCCCCCGCCGCAACGAAATAGGCTGTGCGGTAGACAGACTAGATCCCCAACTCCCCCTTGATCCTGATGAAGGAGACTATATTGTCGCGGCCCAGCATACCCAGCAAGTGTCCGTCGTCCATGACGGGCAGCTGATTCACTCCCTCTTCGGTCATGTTGCGCATTGCCGTCCACAGCTCCTCGTCGGGCCCAACCCTCTTCAGCCCGTCCAGTGGCGTCATCACCTCGTCCACCGTGGTGGAGGCCCAGCGGTCCTGCGAGACCCCCTTGATGTTGTGCAGGGTGAGTAGTCCTTTGACCAGGCCGCCCTCTACCACCGGAAAGCACCGCGCGCCCCGAGGTAGCACGTGCTCGTTTACTAGCCTGTCCAGAGGGGTGTCTGGTCCGATCTCCAGACACTCGCGGCTCATCACCTCTTTCACTTTGTGCCCGACCAGCAGGTTTCGGATAGTGAGTTGCTGGTAGCTGCTGCTGGCGGCGTTGTCCAGGAACCAGCCGATGAAGGCGATCCACAGGCCACCCACCCAGTCACCCGTGAAGATCCGCCATATGCCCCACAGGATGAACAGATAGGCCACACCCTGACCCACAAGGGAAGCCCAGCGCGTGGCTCTCTGAAGGTTTCCGCTGGCCTGCCAGAGGATGGAGCGGAGCACTCTGCCGCCGTCCAAAGGGAACCCGGGGATAAGGTTGAAGACCGCCAGCAAGACGTTAATGCCGCCAAGGTATTGGCCCAGCGCCGCCAGCGGCTCACTGACTCCTCTCGCCGCCAGCCATACCACGCCGAACAAGACTCCCAGAGCCAAGCTGGTCAGTGGCCCCACCAATGCCATCACGAATTCCGTACCCGCCGTCGCTGGCTCATCTTCCAGCTGCGATACGCCGCCGAAGATGAAGAGAGTGATATCGTGGACGGGCAGCCCCCGAGCGCGGGCGACAAAGGAGTGCGCCAACTCGTGCAGCAGCACCGACACGAAAAAGAGCACGCTTGTAACCAGCCCCACCGTCCAGCAGAGAGCCTGTGTCCAGTCGGGATAGTTCTGCGGGAAATACCCCACAGCCAGACTCCAGGTCACTAGGATAAAGATCAGTATCCAGCTAACGTGGATGTTGATGGAGATACCTCCGATGCGAGCGATGCGAATTGCGTTCTTGAGCATGTTTCCTCCCTCCCCTAAAGGGACATCAGCGTATCGCCGCCCGTCTCCGACGACTTGT
>DATEXS010000305.1:0-7435 GCA_035256725.1 Anaerolineae bacterium | reverse complement strand
AGGACATCTTCTACGTCCCACTCCCAGCCCAGGGCCAGATTCGCCCACTCGGCCAGGAGCTGCGGCCCGACGCCAGCCTTGGCGATGAACTTGCACAATCCCAGGCCATTGAAGACCTGCATGAGGTTCTGGAAGTCATAGACCATCCTGGCCTTGCCCTCGCTGCTCAGTTTGTCCGGAGGGTCCACATAGCCCATGTCGGGCCACTGCTTGCCGTATTCGTGCCAGTAGGTCATGGTCTCCAGGTGGTCGCCGCCTCGATTGGCGGTGGCGTAGCCCAGAGCCATGCTGGTGAAGGCCCTGGGGTCGTGATAGGGCAGCTCCATACCCTTGACCTGGACTGCGAATTCGATGGAGTTGGCGTTGAGACGTTCTGCCGCGGCCCGGGTGCCGTCAGCCAGGACGTCACCCAAACCCTCTCGCTGGGCGATCATCTCGATCAGTCGCATCATGCTCTCCGTATGGCCCCAGGAGAGGTCCAGCCCGCCTGTGTCCTGGGAGTCCAGCAGGCCCTTCTCCCAGGCCTCCATAGCGAAGGCCACCGTCCCGGAGGTAGAAATGGTGTCCAGGCCATACCGGTTGCACAGGTCGTTCATGGCCACGATGCTCTCCAGGTCGTCGTTCAGGCACATCGGACCGAAGCCAATGACGGTCTCGTACTCGGGACCGGAACCCTGAAGGCCGGCGAAGGGCCCTTCCCTGATCTCGATCTCCCGGCCGCAGCCGATGGGGCAGGCATGGCAGCGGTAGTTCCCGGTGAGGATGGTTTCGGCCATCCTTTCGCCGGTGATCTTGGGCGCGCCCTCTTCCCAGCTTCCCAGGCGCCAGTTCTGGATGGCCATGTCCCCCACCTTCTCGGTGGTGATGATGCCCCCAGAGGTGCCGAACTGGGTCATGCCCAGAGAGTTTTCCCTGATCGCGGCATTGGCTTCCCGCACGCTGCTCAGCAGGCCCTCGCGGTCGTAGTAGTCGGGCTTACTGCTACCCCTGACGGCGACGGCCTTGAGATTCTTGGAGCCCATCAGCGCGCCCATGCCCCCGCGACCGGCTGCGCGAGCATCGGTGCCCCCGATCATCACCGAGGCGATACGAGAGAGCTTCTCGCCGGCGGGGCCTATGCAGGCCACCTGCGCCTGGGAATCCGTCTCTTCGCGTATCGCGGCTGCCGCCTGAATAGTGTCCAACCCCCACAGGTGGGCAGCCGGCCTGACCTCCACCGTGTCGTCCGCAATCCAGACATACACAGGCTCCTGAGCCCGCCCGATGATCACCAGGCCATCGTATGACGCAGCGCGCAGTTGGGCGGCCCAGTAGCCACCCACCGTGGCCTCGTTCCAGATGCCGGTCAGGGGAGAGCGGCCGCAAAGACATAGCCGGCAGGAAGTGGGCAACACGGTGCCCGACAGGACTCCGATCATCCAGATCAGGCTGCTCTGGGGATGGAGCGCATCGCGGCTGGGCTCCATCTCCTCATAGAAGATCTTGGCCGCCAGTCCTCCTCCCAGAAGGTACTTCTTCACCAGAGCGTCGTCGATGGCTTCCACGCGCCAGTGACCGTCGCCCAGGTCCAGTCTGATCAGTCTGCCGACATACGAATAGGGCATGGCCTAGACCCCCCAGGTTCCTCTACTTGACGGCCTTGTCGGCTATTTCCAGCACCTCGTCGATGGCACCGAGGCCCTCTTGGAGCTCTTTCTCGGTGACAATCAGGGGTGGAGCAAGGAACAGCCAGTTGCGACTGAGGAAAGTGTAGACACCCCTGTCCATCAACCCCTGGTACATTTGGTCCATCACCCCGGTCTCACCAGCCATCCAGTCCACTATCGGCTCCCGGGTGCCTCTGTCCTTGACCAGCTCGATGACTCCGAACAGCCCGATGGAGCGGAACTCGCCAATGGAGGGATGCCTGTCCTGCATCTTCTTCAGTTCAGCAGCCATGACCTGGCCCATTCTCTTGCTGTTCTCGACAAGGCCCTCGTCGCGATAGACTTTCACGGCAGCCACTCCAGCAGCACAGCACATGGGATGGCCGTTGTAGGTGAGCCCCATCCACAGCATGCGATCCCAGAAGTACTCAGCGATCTCTTCGGAAACGGCGACCGCACCCAGGGGCAGCGCTGCGCCAGTCAGACCCTTGGCCATGGTGATGATGTCGGGCTTGACGTCCCAGTTGTCCACGGCGAACCATTCTCCCGTCCTGCCAAAGCCGCTCATCACCTCATCTGAGACCAGCAGGATGTTGTACTTATCGCACAGGGCTCTCACGGCGGGCCAGTAGTCGTCTGGGGGCACGAAGATCCCGTTGCTCCCGGTGACTCCCTCCATGAAGATGGCCGCGATCTTTGCTGGATCCTCGTAGTGGATGATTTCCTCGATGTGGCTGACGCACTCCAGACTGCACGTTTCACGCTGCTTGTTGAAACTGCAGCGGTAGCAGTAGGGGTCAAAAACGTGTATCACGCCAGGGATGCCGGGCTCGATCTTGGTCCTGCGGCCGTCGCCCGAGATGGACATGGCTCCGTAGCTGGCCCCATGATACCCGCGGAAGCGAGCGATGATCTTGAACTTGCCGGTGTAGTGGCGCACGAACTTGATGGCGTTCTCGTTGGATTCCGCCCCACTCAAGGTGAACAGGACCTTGGTCAGATTGCTGGGCGTTATCTCCACCAGCAGTTCGGCCAGTTCCGCCCTGGCCTGGGTGGTGAACTTGGGTGCAGCGAAGTATAGCTTGTCCGCCTGCTCCTTGATGGCAGCGACGATCTTGGGATGCTGGTGTCCGGCGTTGATGCACATCAGTTGGGAGATGAAATCCAGATAGCGATTTCCCTCCACATCCCAGAAGTAGCAGCCCTCACCCCCTGCCAAGGCCATGGGCCTGGCCTTGGACTGCACCGCCCAGGAGAAGAAGTTGTACTCATGACTCTTATCAACCATCTGCTGTGCCAGTTCTTTGTCAGTCATATTCAGCCTCCTTGACGATTGCCCGCTGGCTCAACGAGCTACGGGCTCGTCCACCAATTTCAGCGCGTGTGTGGCCATACCACGGCGACTTGGCTCAGAACACGGCCACCATATCCTTCCTACTCCTTGACGTACGGTTTTCCGATTGCCGCAGGCGGCGTGGTCTTGCCTACAAGGCCGACGAACATCAACAAAGTCAGCAGGTAGGGAAACATGGAAAGTAGCTGTGGCGATACGCTGTAGTTGAGCGCAGGGATCCTTACGATGGCCGCCTGCGCGCCCCCGAAGAGCAGACAAGCAGCCATGGTCCTGGCCGGCATCCACTTCCCGAAGATCAGCGCAGCCAGGGCGATGAAGCCGCGTCCGGCGCTCATGTTCTCAAGAAACGTTTGGAGCTGGCCGAGAGATAGGAACGCTCCACCGAGGCCGGCGAGCGCTCCGCTGATCATTACGCACATGTATCTCGTGCGCAAGACACCGATGCCCAGAGTGTCTGCGGCCCTGGGGTGCTCGCCCACGGATCTTAGGCTCAGGCCCCAAGAGGTGCGAAAGAGCACAAAGTGGGCCAGAGGCACGAGGAGAACGGCCAGATAGACCAGGGGGATATGCTGAAACAGCACCTCGCCGATGAAGGGGATGTCACCAAGAAGCGGTATCTTCCACACCGCGAAACCGGGCACGCGCGGTTTGTCCTGAAGGCCCCAGATGATGCGCAGAGAATAGGTGGTCAATCCCAAGGCCAGGATGTTGATCGCCACGCCCGACACGATCTGGTCGCCCCTGATCGTGACGCTCAGGAAGGCGTGGATGAGGGCCATCAGGGCGCCCGCGGCAACAGCGATGAGCACACCCAGCCAGACGTTGCCTGTAAAGAAAGCCCCGACCACACCGGCAAAGGCGCCAGTAAGCATCATGCCTTCCAGGCCGATGTTCACCACGCCGGAGCGCTCGGAGAAGATGCCGCCGATGGCGGTGAAGACGAGGGGTGTGGCTAGGCGCACAGCGGCCGCGAAAAACGCGGCAGTGAAGAATTCAATCAACCCTTCCAGCACCGACCGCCTCCTTTCGTTTCAGCATGGCCCTCAAGCGCGGCAAGAACACGCTGGCGACCACCAGGATGAGGGTGAGACCCTGCACGACCTGCGCCAGCGCTAGAGGAAGTCCTTCCGTGCGCTGGATGGCGTTGAAACCAGCGCGCAACCCACCGAAGAACACTGCGGCGAGGACAACTCCGACTGGATGGGTGTATCCCAGCAGGGCAACGGCGATGCCGTCGAAACCGTAACCAGGGGAGAAGAAATCGCTGAGACGGTGCTGTACACCCAGGATCTCAGCGGCCCCCGCCAAGCCCATCAACCCACCGCTGACGAACATGGCCAGCACCATGCTGCGCACCACAGGTATGCCGGAGTACTCGGCTGCCTGGGGGTTGGAACCGACGGCTCGTATTTGGTAGCCTATGGTGGTTCGCCACATCACCACGTAAACCGCAGCTGCCGTCAGCAGGGCTAGAACGATCCCCACGTGAACGCGGGCGGCCGGCCAGATGATGGGCAGCCAAGAGGCTTGGGGGAGAATCTCAGACTGCGGGTAGTAGCCTCGTGATTCCTGAAGAGGCCCATGGAGCAGGAAGCTCACGAACCAGAAGCCTATGTAGTTCATCAGAATGGTGGTGATGATCTCGCTCATCTTCCACTTGGCTCGCAACAAGCCGGGTATCGCCCCCCAGATTCCGCCTCCTATGAAGGAGGCGATAAGAACAGCCGGCAACATGATGGGAGCGGGCAGACTGGTAAAGGTAAGAGCCACCACTCCACCGAACAGCGCCCCCAGGTACAACTGCCCTTCGCCCCCGATGTTGAAAAGCCCACAGCGGAAGGCAAAGGCGACGCCCAGACCCGCAAAGATCAGGGGTATGGTCTTCTGCATGGTGATGCCGAAACCGCTCAGGGTGCCAAAAGCTCCTTTGATGAGGGCGGCGTAGGCATCCACCGGGCTTATCCCTGCCACGGCGATGAACGCTGCGCCGATTGCCAGTGCTCCCAGCACAGCCCAGGCGGGGGCCAGGCTGAAGGCCACCGATAGGATTCTCTCGGACCAGCTTCGCCTCATCGGCTTATCTCACCTTTTGCTTGTTGCTCGGAACGCACGCCAGCCATCATCAGGCCGATCTCTTCGATGGTGGCTTCGCCGGCCTCCCTAATGCCCAGGATATCGCCTCCGAAGATCACGGCAATCCGGTCACTGAGGGTCAGAATCTCTTCTAACTCTGTGGAGATCAGGAGGACCGCAGCCCCGCGGTCTCGGTGTTTCAGCAACTCCTTGTAGATGTACTCGGTCGCTCCGACATCGAGGCCCCGCGTTGGCTGTACGGCAACGATCAGGTCGGGCTCCCTGTGAAGTTCGCGAGCCAGGATCACCTTCTGCTGGTTGCCTCCGGACATCTGTTTGGCTAGAAGCGAGGGCTGCGGGGGTCTGATGTCGTATTCGCGGATGAGTCCGCTGGCCAGCTTCCCTATGACCGGGAAGTTCAAGAACGTCCGGCGAGACAGAGGCGGTTCTGAATAGTGGGTGCAGATTAGGTTCTCGCTGACCGTGAAGTCGGGCACGAGCCCCTGGGCCTGCCGGTCTTCCGGTATTCTGGCCACGTTCAGGTCGATGACGCCTTTGGTTCGTGCATCGGAGATGTCCTGTCCCAGGATGGTGATTTTCCCTCGCGCGGGTCTAAACAGCCCGACCACCGCCCCGGCCAGTTCGCTCTGGCCATTGCCTCCTACGCCAGCGAGCCCCAGAATCTCGTGACGCCTGACAGAGAAGGAGAGTCCCTTCAAGCCCACCGAGCAACGCTCGTCGTCCAGATCTACCTCGAGCCCACTGACCTCCAGGACGGTCTCTCCCGGCGTTCGCGCTTCCTTCTCGACCCTGAAGACAATGTCGCGGCCGACCATCATGCGGGCCAACTCTTCCTTAGTGGTTTCCGCGGTATTGACCGTGGCTACCAGCCTACCGTCGCGGAGGACAGTGACTCGGTCGCTGATGTTCATCACTTCATCCAGCTTGTGGGTGATGAAAATGATCGAGTGGCCCTCCTTGACCAGACGCCGGAGCACGCCGAAGAGATCGGCTACCTCTTGAGGTGTGAGGACAGAAGTTGGCTCATCCAGGATGAACAAGTCCGCTCCGCGATAGAGGGCCTTGATGATCTCCACCCGCTGCTGGGCACCTACCGAGAGGTTGCAGACCTGAGCCGCCGGATCCACATCCAGGCCATATTCATTAGAGAGGCTTGAGATCCTCTCTGCGGCGGATTCCAAATCCAGTAATGGGCGGCTCAGTGATCCCAGTCCCAAGATGATGTTCTCGGCAACGGTGAAGGCCGGGATGAGCATGAAGTGCTGATGCACCATGCCTATGCCTTTCCTGATGGCATCCTTGGGAGAGGAAAGGCGAACGGCCTCACCGCGTAGTTGGATCTCCCCATCGTCGGGATGGTAGAGCCCGTAGAGGATGTTCATCAGGGTGGTTTTGCCGGCGCCATTCTCCCCCAGGAGTGCATGGATCTCCCCGCCCTGGATATCTAAGGAGATATGATCGTTGGCCACCAGCTCATCGAAGACCTTGGTGATGTTCTCCAGTTGCAGAAGCGTTCCCAATGTGCCTCTCCCCGTCTGCAAAAGGTGGGTGATGTGGTTATCCGTCAGGGAGGCGCTCTACCGGGCTCAACCCGGTAGAGCGCCATAGCCAATACTCGTGAGTGCTACTGCGTCGGCTCGCTGATGAGAGGAACCTCGACCTCGCCATTGATGATCTGCTGCTGCAACTCCTCGGCCTCGGCAGCTATGTCCTCGGGGACCAGGCCGTGATAGTCGGCGACTTTGATGACTCCGCTGTCCAGCCCGTAGTAATGGACTGTGTTGAACTCGAAGGTGCCATCCATGATCGTCTTTACGGCCTGGGTCATCATCTCCTCGTAGTCGATGATGGTGCTGGTGATAACCGTGTCGGGGGCCAGTGAGTTCTGGTCGTACGCGAACCCGATGGCCCTGACGCCTTGCTCCTCGCAGCCCTGGATCACACCGATACCCGCGGCATCAGCCACATGGAAGATGCAATCCGCGCCAGCGCTGATCTGGGCGAGAGCTGCCTCCTTGCCGAGGGCGATATCGTCCCAGGTGTCCAGATAGGCGATGGTCACCTCGAAGTTGGGATCCACCGACTGAGCACCGAGCTTGTACGCCTCCAGTTGCTGGATGATCACCGGGTAGGCGAACCCTCCGATGGCACCCAGCTTCCCGGTCTCGGACATCCTGGCTGCGATGTACCCACATACGTAGGCCGTCTGGTGGTTCTGATGCAGCAAAGAGGCGTAGTTGGGACCAGACACAATGCCGTTCACGACCAGAAAAGAGGTGTCTGGGAATTCAGGCGCGATAATCTCGATGGGGTCACCGAACTCAAAGCCGTGTCCGATGAC
>DATEXS010000304.1:0-15179 GCA_035256725.1 Anaerolineae bacterium | reverse complement strand
CGTCTGGCAGCTTGCTGCTGGCTCACGAGCGGGAGAGGCGTGAGCTACCCCAACAAGTAGCTATAGCAGCGGCTCAGAGAGCATCTGTGCAGGAGGCTTTGAAAAAAGAAGAGTCACAATACCAGCGACAACAGGTCGAGCTCGAAGCCCTCCATGCGGAGCGCGGGCAACTGGACAAAGAGCTCAGGAACAAGCAGGAGGAGGTTGCTTCGATCAGGGCCAGTGAGCAGAGGGCCGCTCAGGAATTGCACTGGCACGACGCAGCGGTGGCCCGGCTTACGGAGGAGATGGAGACGATTCAGACCAGAGAGCTGAGCCTGCTGGACGAGGCCGAGACAGGGAAGCAGAGGGAGCAGGAGGCAGGCGAGAGCATGAGTCGGCTCCAAAAAGAACTGGAGTCGCTGGATGCCACTCCTCTGCAAGAGAGACTGGCCGATCTGAGAACCGCGGTCGCCGTGCTGGACAGGACGCAAGAGAGCCAGAAGGCCGCTCTCAGCGGTCACCGCAGCAGCCTGGAACAGATTGAGTCGCAACTGGAAGAGAAGCGACGCCGAGCGGAGGAGTTGGCCGGAGAGGCTGGCGAGCTTGATGGCGCGATAGCCTCTCTGACTGAGCGGGTGGAGGCGTTGTCAAACCAGGCAGACATCCTGTCATCCCAAATAGCGGACACAGAGCGAGAATCGGTCGAACTCGAGAAGAAGCAAGGCGAACTGGAGAGAAGTGAGGTAACCAGCCGGCGAAGGCTACAGGACCAGGAGGTCTCGTACAACAAGGCGGTCCTCCAGCTGCAACGCTGCCAGGATGAGTTGCACAACCTACAAGAGCGCATCGAGGCCGACCTGGAGGCGGTAGCTATCCCGACCGACTTTGCCAGACAGCTCCCTCTGAACATCGATGCCCGGTTCAGATCGTTGCCGGTGGTCGCCGAGGTCCCCCCAGAACTGGAAACGGAGATCAAACACCTGAGCAAGCGACTCCGACACCTAGGCCCGGTGGATCTGGAGACCCTCGATGAATACGATGAGGTATCAGAGAGGCATGCCTTTCTCGTGGGCCAGGTACAGGATCTGGAGGAGGCGGCTAACTCGCTGCGGAAAGTTGTGACCGAGCTGGATCGCACCATGCGGGGCATCTTCGTGGAGACCTTCGAGAAGATCGCCGTGGAATTCGGATCCCATTTCTCCCGCCTGTTCAACGGAGGCTCAGCGCAGCTCCTGCTCACTGACCCGGACAACCCTTTGCTCAGCGGGGTGGAGATTGTCGCGCAGCCGCCAGGCAGACGCCGACGCAATGTGGATGCGTTGTCTGGCGGCGAGCGTGCACTGACCGGCGTAGCGCTGACCTTTAGTATCCTGAAGGCTTGTGCAACCCCGTTCTGTTTCCTCGATGAGGTCGATGCGAGGCTGGACGAGGTTAACGTGGGCCGGTTCGGCGAGTCCCTCGCCCAACTCGCTGAGCACACCCAGGTTGTAGTCATCACTCACAACCGCCTTACCCTAGAGAAAGCTAACTCGATATACGGTATCACCATGGGAGGCGACGGTGCATCGCGAGTGCTCTCCCTGCGGTTGGAGGAAGCCAAAGCCAGAGTGCCGGAGGCCAAAGCCGCCGGCGCCTAGGACCAGTCGGGTCACCATAGGGCGGTGTGAAGGGAATCGGAGAGGGTGCGATGTCGACGGTACGACTGGTCACCACGGGTGGGACCATCGCTATGGCACACGACGACTCCGCAGGCGGCGCCGTGCCCACCCTGGGCAGCGCCGACTTCCTGCGCCTGCTGCCAGCAGGTGCAGGACCTGTCGGAATCGAGGAGTTCTGCAACCTCCCCAGCGCCCATTTCAAGCTAGACACGATCTGGGGGCTGAGGACGAAGGTGGACGAACTGACCAGACTGGAGGGCGTGCAGGGCATCGTGATCACCCACGGGACCGATACGATGGAGGAGACCGCCTATCTGCTAGACCTGACCGTGGACACGGACAAGCCCATGATCCTTACTGGAGCCATGCGCACCGTTTCCCAGGTCGGCTACGACGGCATCGCGAACCTGTTGGCCGCGATCCGAGTGGCTGGCAGCGAGGCCGCCCGAGGCCTGGGAGCGCTGGTGGTGATGGACGACGAGATACACGCCGCTCGCCATGTGACCAAGACACACACGCAGAGTACAGGCACCTTCAAGTCGTTGGAGTACGGCCCGCTGGGCAGGGTTGACGGCGACAGGGTGGTGGTCGCGCGCCGCGTACTCCGTCAGCACATCCCCTGCTCGGGGCTCGAAAAGGATGTCCATCTTCTCAAGCTGGGTGTGGGCCAGTCCGAGCGGTTTCTTCGGCAATTGATAGATGGCGGGGCGGCTGGGGTAGTCATCGAAGCCCTGGGTGGCGGACGTGTGCCCCCAGAGTGGATGCCCTCCATCCGCGAGGCCATCAAGCGGGGGATGGCTGTGGTCATAGGCTCACGCTGTCCCAGCGGCCGGGTCTACGACGCCTATGGCTACGATGGCGCCTATCGCGATCTACAAGAAGCGGGAGCCATCTTCGCCGAAGGGCTCAACGGTCAGAAGGCGCGCATCAAGCTCATGGTGGCCTTGGGGCAGACACGGGATAGGGCACCCACTCAGGCGCTCTTCAGCAGAGAGTTTCTAGAACCACCGCATGCGTAGCTGGTCCAGGAATCCGCTGGAACTGAGATCGAGGATGGCCTCGTTCAGTCGTTCTTGGAGGATATAGCTGTTGAGAAGAGTGGCGATCACATAGGGGTCATCGCTGACGGGAGGCCCCGCGATCTTGATGCCGCCTCGCTGGCGAGAGAACTGGTATACCGAGACCATATCGGCGATCGCCGCGTCCAGTTCGCCCTCAGTCAGAGCCCTGAGAGCCTCCTCGGGCGTCGGATAGGGGCACAGTTCAAACTCCATCTTACGGAGCAGTTGGCGGGCCTCCACATCACCCATGGAGCCCCACTCCACCCCTACCTTTCGCTGGCCCAGGTCCTGCACACTCTCCATCGCGGTGTCTTCCTCCCGCACCACCAGCACCTGTCCCGCGTTGAAATAGGAATGAGAGTAGGCCACGTCCTCGGTCAACCTGAGGTCAAAGGGCAGGGCTGAGACGATCAGGTCTACCCTCTGTACCCGCAGCGCATCGTACAGCCCATCGAAGGAGATGATCACGAACTCCACATCCACGCCGAACCGGTGCCCGAGTTCCCGAGCCAGGTCCACGTCGTACCCTACCAGATCGCCCTCTTGGCCAATGAACTCGAAGGGTGGATAGCTGGCATCCATGGCCACGCGCATCACGCCCTCGCGTTGGATACGTTCCCAGGTCTGGTCCTTCATCGGCTGGGTAGGACTCAGCCACACCCATATCGCCGATGCTATGGTAAGCAGCGCCAGCACGAGAACCAGGGCCAGGCTCCAGCACTTGAGTCGTCTTTGCTTATCCATGGCCACTGCCGCTCAGCTACCTGGCTCGACAAGCCAATCGCTGGCCCCTCGAGCATAGTCCTGGATCTCCAGGTAGATGGGCTTCAAGATAAATTCCGGCGTCACCAGCGTATAGTAATCGCGGAAGTTCTTCTCCGGCACCGGAGTGCGGAACGACCAAACCACGAAAGCCTCGCACCACTCCCACTCCAACGCCATCTGGTAGGCGAGGATTGTGTACAGTATTCGCTGGTAGGGACGTACAGCCTTGGTCCAGCGGGGATGGTCATTCCATCCCCCCTCGGTGATCATGACTTTCTTGTCTCCGTCCCCATTGCGCACCATCACTTCGTGGATCAGTTGTGCACGGGAGAAGTTGATCTTGTTCTCTGCTGGCGGATCATCCGGGGGGAACACGTATCCGTAGGAGTGAATGGACAGGATATCGAAGTAGTCTTTGGCACCGGCGTCATACATCCTCTGTAAGAAGATGAGGTCGCTCAGGCCCCATTCATTTCCCTCTCGTGCGATAGTGGGCGCCAGTCCCCCGTTGAGGACGTAGCAGTCGGGATTGGCCTCCTTGGCGCGGAGATAGGCCAGCTTCAGCAGATTCGTGTAGCCCTCTGGGTCCACGGGGCGGTAGCCCCACTCAAAGCTGAGGTTGGGTTCGTTCCAGATGACGAAGTAGTTCACACGACCCTGGAAATGCTTCACGAAAGCGTAGACGAAGTTTCCATAATCCTCATAATGCTCTTCGTCCAGGTGGCGGAAGGTAGTATCTTTGGGCCGCGCCCATTCGGGCACGAAATCGAGCCGAGCGACCACTATGAGGCCCTGGTTGACCGCGTGGTCAACCACCAAGTCGGCGTGCTGCCAGTCAAACTGGCCCCTCGCGGGTTCTATGTAGCCCCACGGGAAATACTCCACAATCCAGCGAGCACCCATCTCCCGGACCAGTTGCAGGGTGCGTTGGATTTTCCACTCCTCCACCTCGTCCGTCAGGCGGGTGTGAACGCCCATCTTGGGGTTCACCGTCTCCACCACGTGCGGCGCGCCGACAATGATCAGGGGGTTCGGGGGAGCCGTGGCGGCTGCCATCACGGCGAGCACCACCAAGCCACGGATGGCGTGTCCCGCAATTCCCCTGTGTCTGGCCTTCAGCAACTGGCTTATCATCGCTCTATGAACAAGGGAGGGAAGGGCTGATAGGCCCTATCCCTCCCACCCTGGCGCCAAGTCCCAAAGGGGATTAGCTCTTCTGGAGATACTCAAGGATACCCTTGGCAGCCCGACGCGCATCGGCAACGGCCTCCACGACCGTCGCCGGTCCCGTCACGTCGTCGCCAGCGGCAAACACGCCGGGCACCGAAGTCTGATTTGTTTCGGGATCCACCTCGAAGGTGTTCCATCGAGTGGTCTTGAACCGGGAGTTATCGCTCAGCCAGGAGAGGTCTGGGCGCTGGCTAACGGCTTGAATCATCATGTCGGCCTCTATGATGAACTCCGAGCCTGCTATCGGTACGGGTCGGCGCCGACCGCTTTCATCGGGCTCGCCCAACTCCATACGAAGGCACTCGAGACCCGTCATCCTGCCACCTTCGCCCAGGATTCGCGTCGGATTGGTCAGAAAGTTGAACACGATGCCCTCGTCCTCAGCCTCTCGTATCTCAGCCTCGTCGGCGGGCATCTGCTCCCTGGCCCTGCGGTATACGATGAAGGCCTCCGCCCCCAGGCGCCGAGCCGTCCGCACGGCGTCCATGGCCGAACTTCCGCCCCCAATGACCGCCGTCCTCTGGCCAACCTCTACCTTGTCACCCCGGTTGACCCTCCTCAGGAAGTCTACCACATGGACCACGCCTTCCAGATCCTCTCCCTCTATGCCCATCCATCGCGGTTCATGGGCACCGACGCCGACGAACACTGCGTCGTACTCTTTAAGGAGGCCAAGCAGTTGCTGCTCCGAGGTGATGGGTGTGTTGAGCTGCAACTCCACGCCCAGGCTGAGAATCCTTGCGACATCGCTGTCCAAAGCCTGGCGCGGCAGCCTGTACGAGGGGATGCCTGTCCACAGCATGCCTCCCGGAGTGCCCAGTGCCTCCAGGATGGCAACCTTGTGCCCCACCTTGGCGCACTCCCAGGCCACTGCAAGACCTGCGGGCCCTGAGCCTATCACAGCGACCTTCTTTCCAGTCGGCGGAGCAGGCTTCACCTTCGCCTCACCGTAGTCGGCAGCCGCTCTCTTGAGCAAGGCTATGGCCAGTGCTCTTCCCTTCTTCCCCAGAGTGCACTTCTGTTCACAATGGTGGACACACACGCGCCCACAGCTCGCAGGCACCGGGTTGTACTCCAGGATCTGCGCAAGAGCGCCGTCGAAGTCTCCCTGAGCGATCAAGTCCACGTACTCAGCCGGCCGACACTGCAAGG
Organism: Anaerolineae bacterium; assembly: GCA_035256725.1. Taxonomy (GTDB): domain Bacteria; phylum Chloroflexota; class Anaerolineae; order UBA7937; family B3-Chlor; genus JAUVXJ01. The sequence goes on along the minus strand of DATEXS010000304.1, from coordinate 9,331 downwards.
GGCAGGCCTCGTTGCAGGGCATCTTCTTGCAGCTCAGGCACCTCTGGGCCTCTTCGGTGGCCTCCTCCTTGGTGTAGCCCAACACTACTTCATCGAAATTGTGGATACGGTTACCGGCATTTTGCATGCCGATCTTCACTCGGTCAAGCTGTGCCTTCTTCTCCTTCTCAGCCAAGACTACCTCCAGACTTCATGGTATCCATCACGCATCGGCGCCTGAGTGCACACCAAGGGTCATTATAAGCCGCCGCGGAAGCGCTGTCAATTGGCAAAAGCGCCCGTAGAGTCGGGCACACAACCCCGCCCTTGCAGCAGACAAAACCCGCGAGTCACCCGCTCCCAGGCCACTCCGAGAACCACTGCTCGAGAATAGGCGGGCGGCTTACTTCTTGAGCTCGTGCCTATCTCTGGGCTATCTGCACCACGTGCTCGGCCAGATAGGGGAAGTACTCGAAGAGGCAATCGAAGGAGCCCGTGGCGCCCGGCGGGATTCGGGACGGTTGCGCATACGCAAAGCCCGCGTTGGCGATCTTGCCGAAAGAGTCGTACAGGGATACCACGACCTGGAGATAATCAGCCGTGGTCAGTCCGTCGTTTCTGATGGTGCCCACCACGTGATAGAAGCCTTCCTCGTCCAGTCTAGCATAGCTGTAGACAAGGTTGAACCCCTCTGCGGGTCGCTGCGTCGTGGGCCGCGCGGATGCTCGGAGGCTGTACCTCTTCCACTCGCCTGGGTCTTCCCAGACTATTACGAACGGGCTGCGCTGGCCCGGACCGAGCAGGTCCAACAAGGCAGAGCCAGTCACAGCCTGCAAGACGTTTCCAGCATCATCGTAGAAGGTCACCGCCACACGAATCTGGTCCACGTATTGATCAGCATCATTGTGCACTTCACCAACCAGATGCAGAGTTCCCAAATCGTCTACGTAGTCGTTAGCCCCCATGAGCCCGAGTGTCACCTCCGAGAGCCGGATCGAGCGCTGCACGCCGGAGGAGGTCGAGGTGGGGATTGCTGTCGCGTGAGTCACGATGCTAGCGCGGCCACTGCCCGTGAGTCGCACCAGCGGAAGCTGGAGCCAGGAGTGAGTTTGGACGACCACAGGAACTGGGCCGGACTCATCGTGGCCGTCGTAGGTGGTGACTAGAAACCGGTAGGTGGTCGCAGGCTTCAGCCCTGTCACTACGTAGCTGGACCCGCTAAGGCTGGTCTTGAGGGCAGACATGCGGTATCCCAGCCCCTTGTCCCAGTAGACGCGGAAGATCGCACCCGGAGCTCCAGCCGGCGGCTCCCAAGACAACTCGATCTGATCGCCGCCTAGGCTGGCTCCGGCGATGCCCTGCGGGGCACCAGGCGCCATCACGGATACTTGGTCGGTGATCTCGGAAGCGTCCGCCATGGTAGCAGCAGGCGAGGCGGTCCAGGTAGACGTGGGGGTCAGCGTGGGCGTATGCGTACTGCTAGCTGTAGGTGAAGGCGTGCCGGTGGCGGTAGGAGTGTAGGTGGGAGATGAGGTGCTCGTCGGTGTGTGAGTAGAAGTGGGTGAAGGCGTGCCGGTTGCTGTGTGCGTCCTTGTGGGCGTATCGGTAGGGGTGTAGCTTGCCGTAGCGCTAGGGGTGGGTGAGGGGCTAGCTTCCAGCACACGCGTGGGCGTCCGGCTGGGAGTCGAGGTTCTCGTCACGGTAGCCGTACAGGTGGGGGTCGCGGTTCTGGTATTGGTGGGCGTTTCTGTGGCCGACGGTGTGGCTGAGGGTGTGTGCGTCGGCGTATGTGTCGGAGTCGGAACCGGCGTGCTGGTCCAGGTGCTAGTAGAGACGGGGGTCGGCATGCCCGGGGTCGCGGTTGCCGTCGCTGCAGGGGGGATGGTAGCCCGAGTCGCCGAAGACGCGGTCTGCTGAGGCTCGGCTGTCCCTCCTGCCGGCCCTGGTTCGCTGGTGGATGTGGGGGTGAAAGTGGGGACGATCCCGCTGGTAGCAGTGGACGAAGCCTCGGCGGTGGCTGCTTCCGCTGTCCCCGAGACCGGAGAAGGTTGGAGGCTCGAAATGGGAAGGGCAGTTAGAGGGCGACTGGTGGGGATAGCGTAGATGACCAGCAGAATGAACGAGCCACAAACGAAGACGTTAAGGACTGCGAGAGCGACGATGATGGTCACCCAAGACTCTGCGGTGAGCTTGCTCATTGCATCTCGAGTTCAATCAACTCTCTCCTGGTCATCTGAATGAGCCGGCGCGCCAGTGCGATGATGGGACCGATCAGAGCGACCAAGTCCCTCCACGGGATCTCCCAAAAGCCCAGCTCGCCGCCCCGCCTCCACCTCCGAACTAGAACCAGGGCTAGCACGGCACCGATGGTGGCACCCAAAGCGACACCTATCAAGGCCACCGGGTTAAGGCTCTTCGTCTTCACACCTCACCTCCGTTGCAGCAGATGGCCTAGCCCTCTCTTGAGGCCATCTGCTGCCGCCGTGGCCCACAGGAGGGGCTGCACAGCCATGGAAGACACTAGGTTCGTTGCCTGCTCCACCTCCAGGACTCCGTATCGCACTCGGCGGAGCGCCGGCCTGATGGGAGTCCTGAATCGACGCAAGTATCTGATGGCATACAGGGGGACAATCACTAGCGGCGCGGCAAGCACGATGGCCTCGATGACAAGCAGGATCAGGGCCAGGTCTCTTACCAGTGCTATCGCCTCAGGGGGCATTCCCTATCCTCCATGGGAGCACGCCAGCTCATAGCGGATTGTACACGCCCTATCCCTGGCAGTCAACCAAGTTCGCTTTGCCAGAGTCAGCCGATTCTGGTATAATGTTCGCGTTCCACAGACCGGTGAGAAGCTGGAGGAAAAGCGAACCGTGAAGTGTCCGAATTGCGGCGCCACCTTCAGAGGTGGCCGCGGCAGGTGTCCTGCGTGCGGCTACCGGGTGCAGGCCAAGCAACTCATACGTCGGTGCCCTAACTGCAGGGCGCGGGTCGCGGAGGGAGCCAAGACCTGCCTGATGTGCGGCGCGGCCATCGATGGTGGCAGGAGCTTCCTGCCACAAATATCCCTTTCGATGGTTCCTCCAGCACCCCTGCTCGGTGCCCTTCTGGCCATAGTTATGGTGGCGGCCCTGTGGTTCGTGAAACCCTGGCGAGCTATACATCTGGGGATATACAATACCCCCACGGCCACCACGGCTTTTACAGCCACGCCCACCTCCACGGCCACAGCCACGTCGACCCCCACCGCGCCTCCCACGGATACCCCCACCCCGCAGGTCACCACCTACGTAGTCAGGTCCGGAGACACGCTCAGCCTCATAGCAGCCCAATTCGATGTCTCCGTGCAGGAGATCATGGAGGCCAACAACCTCACCGATGCCACGATTCTTGTGGGCCAGGAGTTGCGCATCCCCATCGAAGCGCCCGCCCCGGCTTCTAGCGCTGAGGCCGGTCAGACGCCGGGGGCACAGGCTACCCAGGCACCCGCAGGTAGTACGTATGTTGTTCAGCCAGGAGATAGCTTGTTGGAGGTTGCCACGCGGTTCAACGTGTCGCTTACTGCTATCATGGAGGCTAACGGGATCACCAATCCGGATACGCTGCAAGAGGGTCAGGAACTGGTGATACCAGGAGTCTCCTCCTCCAATGAGACGCCCGGCATAGGCGGACCACCCACGCCAACGATTCCCTCCCAGTTCCGCTATGCAGCTCCCCTTCCCTTGGCTCCCCCCGACGAGTCGGAGTTTCGCGATGAGGACGCGGAAGGGTCAGTCTTGCTCAACTGGCTGTCTGTGGGTTTGTTGGCCGACGATGAGTGGTACTCGGTCGCAGTGCGCTACGTAACTGGGGACGAAACTAGCGAATGGGAGATCCCGGACTTCATCAAGGCGACCTCCTACCGCGTTCCCGCCGAGATGCGGCCACCCGAGGATGCGGAATCCCACCTATTCGAGTGGCAGATTGGCGTGGTCCGGCTGGTGGAAAGAGAGGCCGAGGAAAACCCTGACGTGGTGCCCATCGCCCCACAGAGTGAGACGCGCTCGTTTTACTGGCACTAGCCTACCCAACCGTGCCGCCGATGGTCATCCCCTCGATGGCTAGGGTGGGAGCGCCAACTGAGCCTGATACGGGGATGAAGCGGACATCTGTCTCCGACACATTCCCCAGCAGGTCCAGCATGTTGCTGGCGATGGTGACATCCGCGACCAGTCTGCTGATCTCTCCGTTCTTCAACCACAGCCCGCTTCCTCCGACGGAGTAGTCGCCTGTGCTCAGCGTGCTGGTCATGTACAGGCCGCGTCCCACGCCGACGATCGACGCTTTGCGAGGAATAGTGCCAGGCTCAACGCAGAGGTTAGTGGCCGCCGGGTAGGGGAGCGCGCCCTAGGAACTCATGTTGACGGGTGCCCCCACCACATAGAATCTGGCCAGATCCGCGCCGCCACTCAGTGCCTGGGAGAGACCCTTGCAGGCCAGTTCCTTACTCAGCGGTTGTTGTGCATGCACCTCGGACTGGACCCGCCCGGTCTCGGCATCCCCGCGAGCCCCTACACAAAAAGGCATCGCCTTTGCACCAGCGATGCCCTTGGTTGCAGAGCGTCTGAGACAAGCACCAGGTAAGGTCCTATCGTTCGGCGGATTCCGCTTGGGCCTGTTGAAGGCGCTTCATGAGACGAGACTTTCTGCGATCGGCATTGCGCCTATGGACCACACCCTTCTGAGCAGTCCGGTCGAGGGCACTGACCGCGAGCTGCGCGGCCTGTGCCGCCTCGTCCAGCTTTCCCTGATCCATGAGGCTGGTGGTCTGCTTGACATACGTGCGAGCGCGGGAGCGATAGACTCGGTTGCGGAGTCTCCTCTTTCCGGCCTGTCTCTGTCTCTTCTTGGCAGATTCGGTCGCTGGCAATAGCTACACCCCTTTCGCGTATTCTTTGCACCTTAGAATCATACATCTCTTGGCGAGATTTGTCCAGCTTTACTTCCCCGAGAAAGCATGGTATAATCGCCAAGGTTAGGCGCAGTCAGCTCTCTGGAGGCTCGACACACCAATGAAGGACATGCAACTCGATACCCTTACCTTGAGGTACTGGCAGGATTTCGAGTTGGCCGAATCGGATCTCGAGTACACCTCAGACATGCTCATAGAGGAGGAGGCCCCTCTCACCGTTGAAGAGCTCACTCGTCGATTGATGGGGAGGAGAATCGAAGACGAGAAGGCCATCTGGGAAGATCGAGAAGCGAAGGGCCGGGTCTATCAGCCCCGCGAGGCACACTCCGTGGGGGACCTGCTGGTCTTCTCAGCCTTGGGTGATGCGGCGGGCACGGTGGTGGGTGTGCGTCCGGGGCACAATCCCGACTTCTCGCCTTTCGAGGTAATCCAGGTTAGGGTGGAAGGAGCCAGCAAAACAAGAGAGTTCGCCGCCAATCTGGTTGAGCCTCATGCCCTCAACGTTATCCAGGTCCAAAAGGAGGAGGACATCGATCTGGAGGACCTAGACGCAGTGAGTGCGGTCCTATTCGAGCGATACGGACACTACGTGACCCCGGTGGTTCTGGCGGGGCTGAGCGAGAGCCCGGAGTTCGTGAGGTTTGGAGACGAATGGTTCCTCCAGGGTTTCCTGCTTCCGCTGGAGGAAGGCCACCTGAACTTGGCGGAGGCGGTTCTGGATTTGGCTGGCGGGTTCTCCCCGCCGCAGGAGATACTGAACGTACTAGATATGCCTGCTGAGACCAGCCAGGCGGTCCAGATGTTCTCGCTCAACTACACCATGGCCTCGGACAAACAGGACAGGTTCAGGTTCACCGGCACGGACGGCCGGATGGTCTGGTGTCTGCCCAGGGTAGCCGACTCGATACCGCTGAGGTTCCAGAAGACCCCGCTGGACGTCTCTCGCGATCATGTTCTAGACGACATCGTAGAAATCTCAACCGAGGGGCCGCCCGAAAGACAACCCCGCGTCGACATGGCGCAGTGGTCTCATACTCTCACCTTCTATGACTGGTATTGGGGGCACCTGCCCTTCAACTGGGCCGCGCGGAATCTCCTCCTGGAACCGCTCCTGGGAGAGCAAACCTGTGTTCAGTTGCACCTGCGCTTCGCCAAAGGTGACGAAATCTTCCCCGTAGTTGTGCACTATCCGTCGGAGCGCCAGCTCGGGTGGTGGGGAAGCACGGGATTGAGGGGTTTCTTCGAACAGCGCGAACTCGGCCCCGGTGCCACCGTGAGGGTACGTCGCACATCCTCCTCTCGGACGGAGGGCCTCTACGAGATCGATTTCGCCGAGGGCCCGCCTACGAGAATCGAGATGCTCGACTACGACGAAGGCGGACAACCGGCCTTCCGGAGAATCAGCCTGAGATGCAGCCTCGATGATGAGCGAACCCTGACCAGATCTCGCTTCAGCGCCCTAGAAGCCCTGAAGCTGTTGAACGAGAACGATAGGCGGGTGACCCCGCTGCTCCTGAAGACGGCCTTCGTGCGTGTGGCAGAGAAGCTTCTGAGGGGGTTGGGCATAGTCTACCGGGCGAGCCAGATTGACCTACTCTTGGCAACCAACGTCGAGAGGCCCTTTTCGGAGACTGTCCTGCAAGCTATCTTTGAACAAGAGGTGTACCCCTGCTTCTACCGCGATGAAGAGGGATACTATGTGTACGATCCGGGAAAGAGCGCCATGCCAGTTGGCAAGGCCAGACTGACTTGGGAAGAGGCAATTCTCGATCCGGCTAGTTCGAGGCGTTAGGCAGGAGGCATTGGTGGCGGATTTGGTGCGCCCAGACATCAACACCAAGTTCCATGTGGACTACGATTGGTTCGCCAACAGGGGCCGCGACATAAGGGTGCTGATCCAGGAGCAGTTGTGTGCTCAGTGCAGGTCCGGGTTTGAGAACAACCCGGACACACAGAGCATCGATTGGATCGATCCCAGCACTGGGGAAGTCACCATTGTGGACGGGCTAACATACCGCCTGCGGGAGTGCTGCAGTCGGCGCGAGGATTACATAACACAGTCCACGCCGCTAGCTGCGGCCATATTCCGCGTCCTGGTGGCAGACGGCGACACCCCCATGTCGGCAGCGGAGATTTCTGAGCGAATCGGAAAGAGCGATCCCAAGACCATGCTCAGAATCCTACTGGGCAACGAGATGCGGAGTCACTACGGTGTGAGACCCATCCTGGGCTAGCAAGCACGAGAAAGTGATCCCTTGCAGCCGCTTCGAGCTTGCAGAGCCATGAGAAGCGGCTCCTTTTTTGCCTTATGCCTGGTCGAAGACATGTTCGCCGAGGGTGATACCCAGACTCTCCAATCTGCGTAGGAAAACGGGCCTGGCCCCCGTAGGCTGAAGGGGATGGTGCGTGGGCAACGTCTCCCTTGATGAGACTTCGCCCTCCTGGTACACAAAGATGTCGCGCAGCAGATAAGCATTCTGCTCCGCCTGAAGGATCTCCGTGAGGCGAACCGCTGCCGGTGAACAGCCGCGTGGAGTGCCCAGCTGAAGCATCAAATGAAGACCTGTCGATAGTATTCTCCTGGTGAGGCCGGGCTGAGTCTCTGCCCCGTGAGCAAGAGCCAGCCCCTCCAGTTTGAGCAAGGCGTCCATGGGAGAGTCCGCGACGACGGAGAGGACGATGCCGTCCATAGCCAGCAGCAATTGCAGCAGCGGAACCACCTCTGCACCCTCGACCCGATCGAGAATCAGCCCCGTGGGGTGCATCTTCGGCACCAAGGTAAGGAGATATGACCTGGTGATGCCAGCGCTGCCGTCCTCCGCCGGCGGCCGAGCGCGGAGAGAGGTAGTCCCTTTGTGGTCCAGCGAGGGTTCATCTGGATTCTGGACAATCAGGATTTGGCCATCCCGATCCAGGTATGGGATGAGAGAGTGGAGCAACGCCCGCTTGCCGCTTCCAGCGGGGCCGGATATGGCTACGTTCAGCCTGGCATGGAGGCAGGCTTCGAGGAACTCCAACGTCTGCGCGGTAAGCACTCCCCTTGTGATCAGGCCCTCGGGGTCCGGGTGGATACTGTCGATGGTTTGGCGTCCCATGCGACTGCTCGCAGCCTCGCTAGCCCGCCACTATACCATAACGTCGTCCCTCCTGCAATGTACTACGAACGCCCTTCTGCCCATGTCACAGCCCGTTACGCCTGTGAAAGGGCAACGCTGAGCCATGGATGAGGAACGCCACGCGCAGCTGGCGCGCGCCGCATCGCTCGTCATGGCCGCGTTCGTGCTCAGCCGGGTCCTCGGCCTGGGTCGAGAGATCATCATCGGCAACCAATTCGGGACGAGTCGAGAGCTGGATGCCTATCTGGCCGCCTTCCGGATTCCCGACACGATTTTCCAGTTAATAGCCGGGGGCGCGCTAGGCTCCGCGTTTATCCCTGCTTTCACCAGCTATCTGGCCCGGGATCGCGAAGAGGAGGCGTGGCGTCTGGCCAGTTCGATAATGAACATCGTACTGGCAGTACTGACCGCCTGTGCTGTCTTCGCGGCCTTGCTGGCTCCCTGGCTGGTGAGGCACGTTGTTGTACCAGGCTTCAGTCCACCGCAGCAGTCCTTAACTGCCCATCTCATGCGCTACATGCTGATCGCGCCGGTCGTCTTTGGACTGAGCGGCGTGGTGATGGGCATCCTGAACTCGTACCGCCATTTCCTCCTCCCGGCCCTGGCGCCGGCGGTCTACAACCTGTCCATCATCGCCAGCGCCGCCTTGCTTGCCCCATCACTCGGCGTCTACGGATTGGTCATCGGAGTGGTTGCCGGCTCCTTCCTGCACTTGGCCATCCAGTTGCCCCAGCTAGTTCGCCAAGGCCTGGCCTACCAACTTGTCATAGACGTACACGATGCCGGCGTTCGCGAGGTTGGTCGCCTGATGTTGCCGCGCATGCTGGGATTGGCGACCGTGCAGATCAACTTCCTGGTCACCACCTTCTTGGCCTCTAGGCTCGCTGAAGGCAGTCTGGCAGCCCTGAACTACGCCTGGATGCTAATGCTGCTGCCCCAGGGTGTCTTCGGTATGGGTATCGCCACTGCCGCCTTTCCCACTTTTTCCGATTTGGCCGCCAGAGGCAGGAAAGATGACCTGCGAGCCACGTTGTCCGAGACGCTGGGTCTGATTCTGTTCCTCTCCATTCCGTCCGCCGTGGCACTCATCGTTCTTGGGGAACCGTTGACTCAACTGCTGCTCCAGCGTGGGCGCTTTGACCCCTCTTCCACCCAATCGGTCGCCTGGGCCCTCCAGTTCTACGCCCTGGGGTTGGTGGCCCACTCGGCCCTGGAAGTTGTGACTCGCGCCTTCTACTCCCTGCACGACACGCGCACCCCTGTGGCGATAGGAGCGGGCGCCATGGCC
>DATEXS010000303.1:0-3519 GCA_035256725.1 Anaerolineae bacterium | reverse complement strand
GAGCTCGAGGATAGCCGTCTTGCCGAAGCAACCTCCCATAGGCGCTGGACCCCAATACTCAATACACCCAGGAGCGGGGCTATCTCTCTTGACCAGACAGCCTGAGGCCGTAAGGGCGATCAGGCACACAATCGCCATTAGGCAGCTCTTGTGGGTAACAACGCTCATTTGCCTCTGTCCCCTTTGCAGGTCATGGCGGCACAGGTCCGCTCGGCAGGCGAGCACAGTGTAGCATCTGCCTGGTGCTCCCTTTAGTCTATCCCTTATCCCCTTACAAGGCGAGCCCGTAGGGGCGACCCGCCGGTTCGCCCCTACTTGTTGCACGCCCAGTGAGGCACAGGGGCTCCCCCGCAACGCCGGGCTGGCTGTGCCATACGGGCCTTTGGCGCTGTTGGTGAGTCTCTGTGGCGGGTGCTATAATGGCAACTGAGGGCGCTAGCTTAACCCTTGCGCTGCACTACCTCCATCCACGTTGGAACAGGGATGAAGATACTGATCATCAGCGACGACTCCAACTCAGCCGAACTGTTGACCCTTATCTTCCGTCAGGCAGGCCTGATGACGGTCACCTCGCTGCGCACGGGCTCGGAGGCGGCACAGTCGGCCTACGCTAAGGAGACACCGGACATGGTCTTCCTGGACGCAAATGGGAGATCGTTCGAACCTCTGGAGGTCTGCCGGGTCTTGCGTGCGGAAGCGGTGGGTCCCATGGTGCTCGCCTCCCCGCAGTCGGAGGAAGACTACATCCTTCGGGCCTTCGAAGTGGGCGTTGATGAGTACATCACCAAGCCGTTCAGCCCAAGGATCCTGGCGGCCCAGATCGAGGCGCTGCTGCGGCGTGCCCGCTCTCTGCCTTTAGCCAGCGTCTCCAGCCTGGAAGCCGGTGGCATAGAGCTGAACCCGGAGCGTCGCACCGTCACCATGCCTGAGCGGCAGGAGATCAACCTGACCAATCTTGAGTTCCGATTACTCTACTGCCTGATGAGCAACGAGAAACGGGTTGTTCCCACGGAGACGATCGTGGAGCGAGTCTGGGGCTATTCGGAAGAGGCCGACTATAGGCTGCTCAAGGGCCTGGTGAGGCGGTTGCGGCGTAAGATAGAGACTGATACCAGGGCCCCGCGGTACATCAAGACTATTCCCGGCGTTGGCTACGTTTTCTCTCCGGCAGAGGAGTGAGCTGCACCGCCAGGCACCGACAGTGAAATAATCGGGACCCCTGGGAGCCGTTTGACACCTGTTTGCGACTCGAACAGAACCGCAATGATACCGCGTTGTGCTAAACTCTGTTTTGCAGGTGGTGCAAGCAGAGGCACCCGTAGACGCCGCGGAGGTGTAAGAGGAGATATCCGCATACGGAGGAGAGAAGCCCAGCAAGGAAACGTGAGAACGATTGGAGAGGAGAAGACGCTACGGCCTCATAGCTGGAGGAAAGATGAGTACGTACAGAAGAGGCGACAGTTACGATCAGGACTATGGGGAGAGTCCCACGCCTCGAGTCCGCAACAAGCAGGTCCCTGCAGGTGAGTGGGAATGTATGGAGTGCGGCCACATCAAAGTTGGCGATAGGCCGCCCCCAGTCTGTCCCGACTGCGGGGCCAGCGGAGAGGACTTCGAGTATTTCGAGTATGAGGATGACGACTGGGAAGATTACGAATAGCGCTGCCAAGTGAGCGCCGATAAAGTGCCCGGCAAGGGCAGTCAGCCCATAAGGGTGGGGCCAAGATGACCCCGCCCTTTCGTTTGCCCGCGTGGCAGCGGGAGACTGTACGAGATTGCGCCCTGATCAGCACATCTTGGGGGGTAGAGCGGCCGGATGGTCTGTGCAGCCTGAGAAAAGCCCTATCCAACACGATAGGCATCAGTCTGCAATGGACAATTCCCATGACTCCTGATGTGAGATGTTGACCTCTTGTCCGCGCCAGTTGTAGTAGAAGTAGTGGTAACCTCCCAGGGTGGAGAGGTTCCTGCCTCTGGTGACCACGATGTGATCGGGGCTCATGCGGGCGAAGTAGGCATCCCTCTTATTGGGGAAGCGCCCCCAGGTGGGGTCGAGGGGCACCCAGCCATGGCCCGGCAGATAGGCCTCCAGCCAGTCGTGCTTGGTCTCGCCCAGGTCGGATCCTGCACCTGCGCGATAGGTGACTCCCTCCAGGAAGCGAGCCGGGATTCCGGCTGCCCTGCTCAGGGCCAGGAGGGCATCGGAGAACTCCGTGCAGTCGCCGGCTCCCTGCTCCAGGGCCCACACTGCTCCGCGATCACCAGCCACGTAGGAACTGTAAGTGATGTTGTCGCCCACATAGTCGTACAGCGCTCTCAGCGTCTGGCATTGGTTCTTCCGTCTAGCGGACAAGTGGTCAGCCAGGGTTTGTATGCTGGGATCATCGACCTCCAAGTGGCTTTCGGATTCGAGAAAGTCGTCAAGCGCCTGGCCCTGCTTGCACAGGGAAAGATCATAGGCGAGTTGCCAGACCCGCACCCGGTAGCTCAAGATCGCTTCCACCGAGTCGCCGGCATTCACGCCGTGGAACTCGAACCGTGCGTAGTGATTACCGTACTCGTCCTCCACTAACTCGAAGTCGGAGGGCTGCGCCTGGGAGTCGAGAACCTCCTGATAAGGCGCCAGGCTCCTGATTTTCGCCGCCCAGAGGGTCAGGCGGTCGGCGACACCAGGGCCGGCGTTGGTGAGCGTGATGGTCTCGACCACCCTGTAGTCAGCGTGGGAGAGGATCGCCGGCTCTGTGGGATAGGGGGACGCTGTGGCCGTAGCGGTGGGCGTGCGGGTAGGCACCGGCGATGCCGGCTGTGTCGGGGTGTGGCTCGCCTCCGGCGTGGGCGTCTGGATCACGAGGTCCACAGGCAGGGCACAGGCCAACGCGGTGGCCAGCAGCGCCAGAGTGAGGAGTAACCAGGCCCTGTAATGGTGGGTCATGACTTAGCTGCCGTTTTGGAGGTCACAGGAGAAGCACCTTGGATACTGCGGCCAATGGTATCACCGCTGGAGCGACAGTGCTATGGGTGAGCGCCGGTGGTGCTGAAGACGACAGAACAGGGGACAGGTAATTCCTGCCAGATTGTTCGCGGGGCGCTCCCGTATTGTTGCTGGGCGGGGTATACGCCAGGGGGACCTACGGGTGGGATGAGCACGACCGTCAGAAGCACGGTAGAGCTCGCACTTCGCTGCTCTGGCGGTAGCTACACCCAACACATTGTCTGAGTTCCTTCTGGGCCGGTGCTTTGTCCGTACCTCTAGTCGGAAGTATACTTGCTCGCCAGACAGTTGATTGAGTTGCGTATCGTCTGGCAGCCGTGGGTGAGCAGAGCGCGGGACTGCGCGGCGTCCATCCGTGGGATGCAGGGCTAGACTACTGGAGGCGATTATGCTGCTATTTGCGTTACTGGGCCTGGGTTCATGCTCGGCGGTGGTCGGAGCGGGGGCCCTGGTGGCAGCCGCCCTTATCGCGCGGCGGCGACGCATCCTTTTGGCCATACTGCTGGGCGTGGGGGTGGCCGCACTGG
>DATEXS010000302.1:0-3371 GCA_035256725.1 Anaerolineae bacterium | reverse complement strand
TTGGGCGTCCTGGGCGTGGTAATCACCGCGGCCTTCTTCCTGTGGAAGGTCATCCAGGGTATGTTCCTTGGTCCTGTGACTGAGAAATGGGCCGCTTTACCCGACATGGAACGATATGAGATCCTGTGTATGGCGCCCTTGATCTTCTTCATGGCCCTCTTCGGGTTATACCCGGTCCCTATCATCAACATCATGAACAACACTGTGTACAACATGCTGCACACCCTGTCCTTGCTCATAGGCGGCTAGTCCGGCGAGAGCTGGCTCTGCGAATGGAGGTTCCAAGTTGGACTGGGCTGAAACCTTGATCTTGCTCTCACCGCAGCTTCTTCTTCTCGCTTGGGCCTTGCTGGTCCTGGGCCTGGACCTGGTCCTCAAGAAGGCCAAGGATGTGGTGGCCTATGTGGCGCTGGCCGGCTTCGCCCCGCCCCTGCTGGCCGCGGTCTATTTGCTGGCCAGGGGGGCCAACCAGTCCCTGCTCTCGAGCATGGTGCGCGTGGATGCGTTCTCGCTCTACTTCACCATGATCGCCTGCCTGGCCGCAGGACTGGTGATCCTGGCCTCGATGGAGTACATGAAGGCCCGCACCCGCTATCGGGGTGAGTTCTATGGGCTACTCCTGCTGGCAGCGCTGGCCATGACCTTGATGGCTTCCTCCACCAACCTGATCATGATCTACCTGTCCATCGAGTTCATGAGCCTGACCTCCTACGTACTGGTGGGTTATTTCCGGGACGATCCCAAGTCCTCGGAGGGAGGGCTGAAGTACTTCCTCTTCGGAGCCGTCACCTCCGCGCTGATGCTCTACGGCATGTCCCTGATGTATGGCGCGACGGGCACCACCGATCTCCAGGGTATCGCCTCCAGCCTGGCCAGCATGCAGGCCACCATGCCGCCGACCCGTTGGCTCATTCTGCCCTCCATCCTGCTCATGATCGCCGGTTTCTCCTTCAAGATAGCTCTGGTGCCCTTTCATCAGTGGTCGCCCGACGCCTATGAAGGCGCGCCCACACCGGTGGCCACGCTGCTCTCGGTAGGCCCTAAGGCCATGGCCTTCGCGATCCTCCTCAGGGTACTGTTGACCGCCGTGCCCATGTTCCAGTTCGACTGGGTGGCCATCCTTATGGGCATCTCACTGGTGACCATGACCCTGGGCAACCTGACCGCCATCCGCCAGACCAACATCAAGCGGATGCTGGCCTATTCCAGCATCGCTCAGGCCGGCTATATCTTGGTGGGTGTGGTGAGCATCGTCCCCTTCACCGTCGGGGTCCACGGGGTACTGCTCTATCTCATGGCCTACTTGTTCACCAACGGGGGCGTCTTCATCGCCGTGATCGCCTTCTCTCACGTCACCAACTCCGACGAGATCAGTGATTATGCAGGGTTGGTCAGAAGAGCTCCAGTGTTAGCGGCGGTGATGGTCATCTTCTTCATGTCCCTGGCGGGACTGCCGCCTACGGCGGGATTCGTGGGCAAGCTGTTCGTGTTCGGGGCAGCGGTGCAGGCGGGGTATTACTACCTGGCAATCATTGCGGTCTTGAACAGCGTCATCTCGGTCGTATACTACTTCAACGTGATACGGCAAATGTTCTTCCTGCCGCCGCCTGTCGGGGACAGACTGGCGCTGCCTCGCTTCCCCATGGCCGCAGTAGTCATCTGCGTGATCCTGGTGATGCTCATCGGGCTGTATCCCCAGCCGCTGATCGATCTGGTCAGCCGCTCGGTGACCACGCTGGCCATGATGCCTTAGGCTCGCTGGTTGGCTGACCTGTGACATACTGATGCCACCCCTCGGGGTGGCATCCGTGCTTCTGCAGCAGGGCTCTTGCCCTATAGCCCGTACATCTCACCGCGAGTTCTGAGGCCACGCAGCTAGCAGGGTCCATTGCTGCTTCGCACTGGACGGCACCCATGCACAGCCCTTCGCAACCGGCTGTTTGCCTGTCTCCAGCCATGGGCGAGGGAGTCCTTCAAGGCCATCGCGAGCTCAGCCATCAATGAACCCTGCGGGCACCTCGGCGGAGTCATCCCTACCCGACGCACCATATTTGCCGTACCTGTCGCAGAGTGTAACGAGGGGGCAAGATGCAGCTAATAGAGCAAGAAGACCTTGACAAATGATTGCGCACTCTGTTACAATACCGGTCGCATGGTCGCCTCTGCTCGGTCGCGGCTCTTCGCTAGAGCGGTCGACTAGGCGAGGATGAGACAAGGCGACAGCGTACAACTGGTTTCGGGCTAACTCCCAACTGAGAGACTCGTCCGGGGGTCCAGCAAGAGATGAAGAAGAGTTGGCTGGCAGTCTTGGTTCTGCTCGGCCTGTTTCTGTTTCTCCCCGTGCACGCATCCGAGCAAGTCTTCACCAAACACACCATCAAGGACAGCTTTAATGCCGAGCAGGTGTTTGGGATCGATCTGGACGGGGACGGCGATGTGGACGTCCTGGCAACTTCACGGATCCAGCACGCATTACTCTGGTGGGAGAACGGCGGAGGCGCACCGGCAAGCTTTACCGAGCACACAGTCGCGGACCATACCCCAGGTGTGCCCGTGAGCCTGCACGGCGCCGATGTGGACGGCGACAGTGATGTGGATGTCCTTGCCGGAGGCGGCGGAAATGGCGTCTGGGGCTCCCTCTCATGGTGGGAGAACGTGGGTGGAACGCCCCCGAACTGGCTCGAGCATGTCATAGTACAGAGCTACGATGCGGCTCAGTCCGTGTACAGTGGTGACCTCGATGACGACGGCGATGTCGATCTCGTTAGCGCTCGCTACGGGGCTGGCATCCAGTGGTGGCAAAACGACGGTTACGAACACTTCACCGGTCATACTATCAGCGGCAATCTCGGCCGGGCGCAGTGCGTCCGCGCGACCGATGTAGACGGAGACGGCGATCTGGATGTCCTAGGTGCGGCTTTGACGGACGACGACATCATATGGTGGGAGAACAACCCCAGTGGTCAACCCCCTCCGCTTGACCCCATCAGCTGGACCCGTCACACCATCGCCGATGACTTCATGCGGGTGGTGTCAGTCTGCGCCGCCGACATCGACAATGATGGCGATGTCGATGTGTTGGGCGCAGCGAAAGACGGCGACGAAGTCTCTTGGTGGGAAAACGATGGGAATGAGACCTTCACCGCGCACACGATCCAAGGCAGTTTCCAGGACGCGTCGTGCGTCCACGCTGCGGACATGGACGGAGACGGCGATGTGGATGTGCTTGGCGGCGCGAAGTACGGGTTCAAGCAAGACAGGTGGGGCACAGTCGCATGGTGGGAGAACAGCCCGAGCGGCGCAGATCCACCTGGTGGCCCTGTCAGCTGGGTCCTGCGGACCATCACGAACAGCTTCTTCGGATCAGGTTC
>DATEXS010000301.1:0-3481 GCA_035256725.1 Anaerolineae bacterium | reverse complement strand
CCTCCAGAGCCTCCTCAGTGTCCTTCACGACTATGGTGAGACTGGCGGTGCGCAGGATCATCTTGTCACTCACCACATCCTGCGCTGCCCAGGCCTCATCTGTCTCCCCTTCAGCCACAAGAGGTGGCAACGCAACCGCAGGAGCGTCCTCCGGCATACGCGAAACAGCAACCTCTCCGCCGCCAATCCCGGCCGGGGCGGCGGGAGCCGCCAGCCCGCATCCCATCACTAACCCAGCCAGCACCAAGATCGTAGCTACCTTGACACCCCTCTTGATCATCGTCTTTCCCTCCCAGCCTGTTGTCTATCTGTAAGACGCCCGGACAGGCCCCGGTGTTCCCTTGCCACACCTACCAGCCGAAGTTCAATCGGCTGACCAGACTCTCCGGCAGACCCCTTTCTATCATCAACTCCTGGGTTGACGAAATGTCGTAAGCCACGCGCTGATACTCCATGATCCTCGCTTCAGCGTCGAAGATCATGTACGCCGCGCGCGGATCGCCATCTCGAGGTTGGCCCACACTACCAGGGTTAATGATCAGCCTCTCTTCGTCGATCCGAATGGAATGGCCTGGGACGGGTATGCTGATCTCGAACTTCTGGGTGGGGGTCTCCTCTCGGAATATGGCGGGCGCGTGAGTGTGCCCCACGAAGCAGAGTTGCGTGTCGAAGAACTGGAAGTTCAACTGCGCTGTGGAGGGGTAGATTATATACTCCCATATTGGCTCCCGAGGGCTCCCGTGAACCAGGATGCACTTGCCTTCCACGATCCGCGTGGGCAGGCTGGCAAGATAAGCAGCGTTCTCCCCACTCAGCTCCTCACCCGTCCAGCGGCAGGCCACCTGGGCACTGGGATTGAACTCCGCTATGCCGATCCTGCTGATAGCCGCCCAATCATGGTTGCCCGCAACACAGAGATGCTCCGGGAACTCCAGAAGTCTAGCAATACACTCATTCGGACTGGGGCCATAGCCCACCACGTCGCCCAGGCACCATATGCCGTCCATGCTGTCCAGGTCTGCAGCGGCCAGGACCGCCTCCAGGGCGGCCAGGTTGGCATGTATATCGGACAGGATCAGGTAGCGCATAACGCGGGAATAGTAACACAGTTGTTCTCATTAGGCGAAGTCAAGAAGCACTACGACTTTGGTGCATAGAGCCTGTCCCCTTGCTAGGTGGTGAGACTCGACCGGCAGCCCCGATTTGTCTCTACCACAGGCACACCACTGACCGCAAGGCGGGCCGACCGGCAGCCAGGGTGGCAGGATCGTGACTGGAAGAGGTGTGCTCGCCTTGTTGGCCCTTTACAAAGTCGTTATAATAGCCCCAAACAGCCTGGGTTCAGGAGGGCAACCTCAAGGTGGCCACACAACCTCTGACCGTGGTCAGCCACAGCCTGGAGGAGACCCAGCAACTTGGCACCAGTCTCGGAAAACTCCTAGAGGGTCGGGAGTTGATATTCCTGGAGGGAGAACTCGGCACAGGCAAGACCTCTCTCATCCAGGCCATCGGCCGCGCACAGGGGGTCAGAGAACCGATCACAAGCCCCACCTTCACCCTGGTGAACGAATACCGTGCAAGAGCCGCCACCATTTATCATGTTGACCTATACCGGCTAAGCAGTACAGAGGAGATAGTGCAGGCAGGAATAGAGAACTACTTCTACAGCGACGGTATCTGTCTTCTCGAATGGGCCGAGAAAGCACTGGGACTCCTGCCGCCCGAGCACTTGTACATCCTGCTGCAACACGCCGGGAACGAGGCACGCAGAATATCTATCCAGGCCAAGGGCGATTCGCACCGGCCTCTCCTCGACGGTTTGAGACACGCGCTCGGGGCCCGTAGATGAGTGACACCGTTTTAGCCATCGACACCGCGACCGAATTCGCCAGCGTGGCGCTGTACAACGAAACCATGGGTATCACTGCCGAATCATCGTGGCACACGGCCATGAATCACACCGTCGAGCTGATGCCCGCCATCGTGCGTGTTTTGGAATCACAGGACCTGACTCCACAGCAGTTGCATGCAGTAGCCGTCGCCCTCGGGCCCGGGTCCTTCAGCGGGTTACGTATCGGTCTGAGTGTAGCCAAGGGCCTGTGTCTGCCGCTGGATCTCGCCATCGTGGGCATCCCCACTCTGGACATCGTGGCCTATGCGCACTTCCAGCAGGACCTGCCCATCTGCGCGGTTCTCCAGGCTGGCAGAGGTCGCATTTGCGTGGCTCTCTATCGGAAAGGCGGGAATGGCTGGGAACGCACAACCGGGTACGGCCTGGCCACCGTAGATGAGCTAGCTGAGCGAGTAGCTTGTCCGACCCTATTCTGCGGAGAGATAGACAAGCCCCTGTGCATCACTCTGTCAGCACGACTGCGAGAACGAGCGGTGATAGCCTCGCCAGCATCCTCTCTTCGCCGTGCGGGCTATCTGGCGGAAATGGGCTGGAAACGGCTTCAGAGTCCGGGAGCTGACGACTTGGCCAGCCTAGAGCCCCTCTATCTGCACCACCCGAAGGTCAATGACTGAGATTGTGGAGCGAACCGACCTCCAGTACGTGGTGGAGAGAATGCGCCTGGAGGACATCCCCCAAGTGGTGGACATCGAGCGACAGGCATTTCCCAGTCCCTGGCCAGCGCGGGCCTACCGCTATGAAGTGACGCAGAATCGATTGGCCCACTACTTCGTCGCCCGGAGCCAGACCGCCGAAGAGGTCGACCCAGCACCAGAGGCAGAGGGGAGTCTCCTAGGGCGGCTTCAAACCTGGACGCATCGAGGTCATGCCGACCGGCGCCCAATTGTGGGCTATTGCGGCTTCTGGGTGATGGCTCAGGAGGCCCACATCAGCACCATCGCGGTCGATCCCCAATACCGGGGCCTGGGCATCGGCCAGCTTCTGCTAGTGACCGCCATCGACAAAGCCATCGAACTGGATGCCACGCTGGTGTCCCTGGAGGTGCGGGTATCTAACTTCGCGGCCCAGAAGCTGTATCGGAAATACGGTTTCAAGATCGTAGGCCGCAGACCACGCTACTACTCGGACAATCGCGAAGATGCCCTGATCATGACCGCAGACCACATCGCCTCGGTCCCCTACCAGAGGGTGTTCCAGAAGCAGCGCAACCGGGTGTTCAGAAGACTGGAGCGCAACGCCTCTCTGGGCCACGCTGAGCAACCTCGCGGCAGCAGCGTCCCTCTCGGAGGCCACTCACCTCATCAGGGCGATGATGGCTATCCAGACCAGGACTTGCACCAGGAGGGCGAAGGCTCCTAGCGCATAGGTCGCCGGGCGCTCCCACCTATGCAGCAGAAACCCGAGAATGGTGTTGGCCACCAGCACCGTGAGCCCGATAGCAGGTAGTTCGAAGAGCTCCGCCTTGCTCCCGATGAGCTTGACCTGGCCCGCCTCCGACAGGAGCGGGACTATCTCGGGTAGGTGGGGGTATTGCAGGGACACGTAGGCGAACAGCGCGGCGTTGGCAAG
>DATEXS010000300.1:0-2742 GCA_035256725.1 Anaerolineae bacterium | reverse complement strand
GCCGGGGAGCTGCAAGGCACCGTCAAGGTCTCGGGGGCCTGGGCCCTCTACCCCATGATGGTGAAGTGGGCCGAGGAGTTCCAGAAACTGCATCCCAAGATCAGGATAGACGTCTCCGCAGGCGGCGCTGGCAAAGGTATGGCCGACGCCCTGGCTCGAGCGGTGGATCTCGGCATGGTCTCCCGTGGGATCAGGCAGGAGGAGATCGACCAGGGCGCCTATTTCGTCCCTGTGGTCAAGGACGCCGTTTTCCCTACCATCAACGCCAGCAACCCTGTCTGGGAAGCCCTGTCCGCAAAAGGCATTCAGCGACAGACCTTTGTGCAGCTCTTCATCGACGGCGAGTCCCTCACCTGGGGCGAGATCGCCGGCACGGAATCGAGCGATCTGGTGAACGTATACACCCGTTCGGACGCCTGTGGTGCCGCCGAGACGTGGGCCAAGTACCTCGGCGGCGAGCAAGAGGATCTGAAAGACATCGCGGTTTATGGTGATCCAGGACTGGCTGAAGCGGTGAGGACGGACCCCCTCGGAATCGGGTACAATAACCTCAACTATGCTTACGACATGAACACTGGGCTCCCGGTAGAGGGCCTGCACATCATTCCTATTGATGTCGACGAAAACGGACAGGTGGACCCAGAAGAGGATGTCACCACCAAGGAAGACGCTATCGAGGCAGTGATAACGGGTGTTTACCCCTCACCGCCAGCCAGAGACCTGTACCTGGTCACCCAGACCGAATTCACAGGGCTCACTGCAGAATTCGTGCGCTGGATACTCACCGACGGCCAACAGTATCTAGCCGAAGTCGGCTATATTAGCCTCACCGAAGACCAGATCAACGGCGCCCTGGAGAAGCTGGGCGGCTAGCGCCCTGAGCGTTGCACCGAAGCTCCCCGCCCGAGCATCGAAAGGACCTTCCGCCATGCGCTGGAGACGGATCAAGGATTCTGCGGCGACGAGATCCATGCGCCTTGCCTTGGTGCTGGTCAACTCCCTGCTCTTCCTGCTGGTCCTCGGACTCTTCGCCAAATCCAGGCCCATCCTGGCCAAAGTATCCATAGTCGAGCTTCTTCTCTCCTCGTCTTGGCATCCCCTCAAAGGTGACTTCGGATTCTATCCGTTCATCGTTGGCACCCTGGCAGTCACGGCCATATCCATGATCCTGGCTATCCCGGTCTGCCTTCTCAGCGCCATCTACCTGTCCGAGTATGCCCACCGCCGCGTTCGAGAACTGGTCAGACCCGTCATCGATCTGCTGGCCGGCATCCCCTCGGTCATCTATGGCTTCTGGGGAGTCCTCGTCATTGTGCCCCTCGTCCGTGCCCTTGGCCACGCCGTGGGCAGTCCTACGACGGGCTACAGCCTCCTCGCAGGAGGCATCATCCTGGCCATCATGGTCTTCCCCATCATCATCTCTGTGTCCACCGACGTGCTGCAGTCAGTGCCCTCAGAGGCCACAGAGGCCTCTCTGGCCCTGGGAGCGACACGTTGGGAGACGGTCAAGCACGTCATCCTGAGGAGTGCTCGTCGCGGCATCATGGCTGCCATCGTGCTGGGCTTCGCGCGCGCCTTCGGAGAGACCATGGCGGTGCTGATGGTCGTGGGCAACGTGCCCAAAGTGCCCACCTCCCTCTTCGACCCGGCATACCCCCTGCCCGCCCTGATAGCCAACAACTACGGCGAGATGATGTCCATACCCTTGTATGATTCCGCCCTCATGCTCGCCGCTCTGGTCCTGCTGGTAGTGGTAGCCGGCTTCACCCTGGCCGCTCATCTCTTCCTCCAGCGAATGGAGAGGGGGTCCTAGCTGCCATGCGCGCCAGAAGGATGGAAGAGGCGGTCTTCAAGGGATTGATGCGAGCCTCACTGGGGCTGGTCCTGGCGGTGTTGGCCGCCATCATTCTGGTGGTTGTAGCCAGGGGCGCCTCGTCACTCAGCTTGTCCATGATCTTTCAGACACCGAAGGGCGGGTACTACCTGGGCAAGGAAGGCGGCATCGCCAACGCCATAGTCGGATCTCTCTATCTGGCCCTGGGAGGCTCGGCCCTGGCCATCTTACTCAGTGTGCCCACCGCCCTCGTCTTGCAGAGGGAGTACACTGGCCAGCGCCTGGCCACGATCACCAGGCTCTGTCTCGACGCCCTGTGGGGCACGCCCTCCATCGTCTACGGCGCCTTCGGCTTCGTGATCATGCGCTACCTGGGAATCAGTGCCTCCCTTCTAGGCGGAATCCTCGCCCTCTCCCTGGTCATGCTCCCCATTATGGCCCGGGCCATGGAGGAGGCGGTCAGAACGGTACCCCTCCAGCTCAAAGAGATCTCCTATGCCATGGGCGCCACGAAGCTGGAAACCACCTTCTCCGTGGTTCTCAGACAGGCTCTACCCGGCATTATCACCGCAGTCGTCCTGGCCTTCGGCCGCGGCATCGGCGACGCAGCCTCCATCCTCTTCACAGCCGGGTACACCGACAACATCCCCCGCTCCCTGCTGGATCCCACCGCCTCGCTGCCCCTGGCCGTGTTCTTCCAATTGGGCACGCCCTTTCCGGAGGTACAGCGGCGGGCTTACGCAGCAGCCTTGATTCTGCTGATCATTGTGCTGCTGGCCAGCCTCGCAGCACGTCTGCTGAGCCGCCGTTTCTCCAGGCACATGATTAGGTAGGAGCTTCCCCATGCCCCACATCAGCCTGCGAAACCTTAACGTCTTCTACGGGCGCCACAATGCCCTGAGCGACGT
>DATEXS010000299.1:0-3491 GCA_035256725.1 Anaerolineae bacterium | reverse complement strand
TGAGCCAGCGGGCAGCCCGCTGGGAATGACCCCGGCGTCTCATAGGCAGCGCAGCGCAAGATGTCCGCATGGCTTGGAAAGAACAGTCCTCGTAGCAGCCAATCCCGCTTGCGAGCGAGCCCAAGAGCGAGAGGAAGTTGGGCTACTCATCCTCACCTTCGCCCAGTCGCCGGAGCCAGGCACCAGCCCGGCGCCAAAGACGCCGCCACCAGGACTGGATTCGGGCCAGGTGGTAGAGCATCCACCGCCAGAAGATGCGCCAGCGGGGCGGCTTGGGCACTGGCAAGGGTAGGCTCCACTCGATGGCCGTGGCGGCCCAGGTGAGGCCGGCCCCAAATGCCACACACACGACCAGGTCCCCCTTCTGCACCCGGCCCTCGTCAATCGCTTCGGCTAGAGCCATCGGCACCGACGCGGACGAGGTGTTGCCGTAGCGGGCCAGGTTAGTGAACACCCGATCGGGCGGGATCCCGAGCGCCTGGACGGCATTCTGTATGATGCGGTCGTTGGCCTGATGGGGCACAAAGAGCGCAATATCCTCGACCTTGAGGCCGACCAGCTCCACCACCTGCCGGGTGGCCTCGGGCAAGACGCGAGTGGCAAAACGGAACACCTCGCGCCCGTCCATGTGGATGTAGTGCTGACGCTGGTTGACCGTCTCGCTGGTGGCGGGCTGAACGCTTCCGCCGGCAGGCAGCTTGAGCAGGTGTCCACCCGACCCGTCGGCACGGAGCACCGAACCCAGCACGCCGCCCCGGGCTCCGCTGGCCTGCAATACCAGCGCCCCGGCCCCATCGCCAAATAGGACACACGTGTTTCGGTCGCTCCAGTCGGTGATACGGGATAGGGTCTCGGCGCCGATCACCACGGCGTTGTCGTATTGCCCCGCTTCGATCAGGCCGGCCGCTACGCTCACGCCATAGACGAACCCGGAACAGCCCGCCGACAGATCAAAAGCGCCCGCCCTGCGCGCCCCCAGGGCGTCTTGGACCAGGCAGGCAGTGGACGGAAAGGCATAGTCGGGCGTGACGGTGGCGACGATGATCAACTCCACCTTGCGCGGATCGAGCTCGGCGACATCTAACGCAGCCTGAGCCGCGCGGAGGCTCATGCTGGCCGTGGTCTCGCCACTGCCCGCCACGCGTCGCTCGAGGATGCCTGTCCGCTGGCGGATCCACTCCTCCGAGGTATCTACCATTCGTGAAAGGTCCTCGTTGGTCAACACCCGGGTCGGCACGTATCGGCCCCAGCCCGAGATGTGTGCGGCCCTACGCCGTTCGTTCGCCATGGCCTGCCTATGTCTCCCAGCTCCGAAAGACCAAGCAAGCATTCTGGCCGCCGAAGCCGAAGGAGTTGGAAAGCGCGATGTCCACCTGGGTCCGTCGAGCCTCGTTCGGCACGCAGTCCAGGTCGCACTCGGGGTCCGGATGCTCGTAGTTGATGGTGGGGTGCAGAATGCCCTCCTGAATCGTCATAATGGTGGCTATCGCCTCAACCGCACCGGCCGCACCCAGCAGGTGCCCGATCATGGACTTCGTAGCATTAACCGGTATCTCGTAAGCACGAGACCCGAAAACGCTCTTGATCGCTAGCACCTCCGCCGGATCGCCTGTCGGCGTCGCCGTGGCATGCGCGTTAATGTACTGAATGTCCTCAGGCTTCAAACCGGCGTCGGCGATCGCCCGGCGCATAGCAAGAGCAGACCCCCTACCCTCAGGGTGCGGGGCGGCGACATGATAGGCATCGGAGGAGACGCCATATCCCAACACCTCGGCGTAGACCCTGGCTCCCCTCGCCATAGCATGGTCCAGACTCTCTAGAACCAAGACGCCACAACCGTCCGAAACCACGAAGCCATCCCGCTCGGCATCAAAAGGACGGGACGCCCGTTCCGGCTCATCATTGCGGGTCGAGAGGGCCCGCATAGCACATATTCCGGCCAGAGCAAGCTCACACATCGCGGACTCTGTGCCCCCGGCAATCACCACCTGGGCAGACCCGTCACGGATAGCCCTGGCCCCTTCGCCGATGGCTTGATTTCCAGAGGCACAGGCCCCTACTACCGTCGAGGAGTACCCTCTGATGCCAAAAGCGCATGCTACATGATGGGCCGCCGCATTGGGTATCATCGAAGGTACGAAGAGAGGAGGGACTCTTCGCACCCCCTTGTTCAACAGAATCAGATGCGCCATTTCTGACTCCACCAGCGCTCCTCCAATGGCGGTGCCTATTACCACCCCTACATCCTCCGCAGTGCTTTCATCCACCGTCAACCCCGCGTCCTCCAGGGCCATCTTCGCCCCAGCCACGGCGAACTGGCTGAAGCGGGCCATGCGCCTGGCATCCCTGACATCCATGTACTCGCCGGGGTCGAATCCCTTCACCTCCCCAGCGATCTGAGTAGGATAGGCGGAGGCATCAAACTGCGTAATACGCCCGATGCCTGAACGTCCCTCAATCAACGCCTGCCAGGTATCCTGTACATTCAGCCCCAGAGGTGTGATAGCCCCCATGCCCGTAACCACCACTTTTAGCCTGTTACCTCGGCCCATTCTTTGCCTCCTCACTAGTGCGGGCCTCTGCTGCCCTGCCTGTGCTTCAAGAATCGGAGGGTCGTCTGTCTGAAAAACAAAACAATAGCCTAAGTAGGGAAACCCCTCAGCCTGCCAAAAGTTGCTATCGATGCGAATCCCCCTTTCGCTTGCCTTGACAAAGCGAAGCCTCTCGAGATCCCTGATCAAACCGAAGCAAGTCTTGCTCGCTTTTTGGCCTACCGGTAGGCTCAAGAGTGCGCATCACTTCTTTCGAGTTACATAGGGCAGGGGCTTGCATGGCTGTGCCAGTGTACGTGTGCATGGGTGGTATAATAAGCCTATGATCGAGCGTCAAAGGGGACGCTACCCCACTTGGGCGGAGAGGGACCGAACTGGTGACCTGGCCTGGATACAAGAGAATCTGCATGTCTTTTGGCCCGTTGCTCACCAAGGGTATGAGCACCAAGGCCGCGGCGCCATCGTGGTTGACACCCCCCAACCGCCAACCGGCGAGGGTCACCCTTTCGGCTACTTTCCCCAGGCGATGGTGGAGCAAACCGCTGATGAGGATGCCTAGAGGATGGTCAGAGAATACGACCCCGCCGGTGAGTTCGTGGCGGTTCTGCTGAAGACTCACGATCGAGTGAGTGCATACCGGGTGCAGGTCATCGGACGCGGGTTAGTACCGTAACAAAAAAACCGCACCCCGAAGGGTGCGTTCTGTTAAACCAACTATATTGTACACCAGGAATCCCGATTTGTCAAGCAATCAGGAACGTTCGAATACGTCTCGGGAATCCTCCAAGTAACGATACTCCTGGCATGCCAACTTCAGTTCCCAAGACAGCGTCTTCCTCGACGAGGAGGCCACGAGGGGCAAAGTAATCCAGTATCGGCACGTGAACCGAGTGCGCAGCAAGTTCGACGTCCTCATTTCTGCGGCGGGCGGCGTGGACC
>DATEXS010000298.1:0-32979 GCA_035256725.1 Anaerolineae bacterium | reverse complement strand
TATTTGCAGAGTGACGTCTGCCGAGTAAGGGTCTCTTCCCTCCACGATGAGGGCTCTCGCACCTCGCCAGCGAGGATAGAAATCGTTGCCACCGGGCACTTGAGACGTGAACGTCTGGTAGGTGCGATAGACCAGCAGCAAGTACGTCACGATGATGGCAGCAGTGAGTGTAATCGCTGCCCCTCTGCTCTCAAGACGATCTCGCCGCGTGCGGTTTTTCACGTTGATCCGCCTCGCTGCGAACTACTCGTGGACGCCCACGGGATGGGCAGGTCGTACTCCCTTAGCTCTGCTGTGCCAGCCGGGCAAGCGTCTTGCCGGTCGTTGTTCACGTCCAGTGAACCAAGGTAAGAGGCTTCGTAGAACGTACCCAGCCACTGGCACACTCCTTCTGCGTCCTCGACACTCCCGACTGCACGATATGCTATGGCCAGATGGAGGTAGTAGGGCACCAGGTGGTCGTAGGGCGCGCAGGTGATGCTCTCGGGCCAGAAATCTGCGCTTATGTCGGATCTGTGGTAGACCTGCGATGCGTAGTCATGGCTGGCCGTCACCGCCACGCAGTGCGGAACGCCGCCCCCCAACAGCGCGATGGCCTTCTCTAATCGGCCGTCCCGGTAGGCCACCTCACCCAGCAGCAGGTCGGCCCTCCAGTCGCCGAGTAATCCTGCGATCCGGAGGTCACGCAGAGCGGGTTCTCGCTCTCCCTTGGCCAGATAGAGTTGCCCGCGGGCTAGATAGGCGTCGGTGTTGGCCCAAGACCTGGTCAGGGCCTCATTGAGGTGCTCTTCGGCCGTGGCGTAGTCACCCGCGGCAATCTCGACGCGGCCCTGCAGGACAAGAACGGAGCTCGATTGGTCCATGTCTTCGAGTAGCTCTGTTGCCCTGGCATAGCCGCCGCCGACGAAAGCGGCCCAGGCAGTGGCGAAGTTGCTCAGGCCTTCTCGGCTGCCAACGCCAGCCTTGAAGGAGTTGCGGTATGCGCTGGTTTGCCAGAAGCCGCTGTCTATGAGCGACGGGGAATACTGGATGGCGTGAGTGTATGCTGCTTCTGCCCCCTGGTAGTCTCCAGTTTCCTCCAGCAGATAGCCAAAGCCCACTCTGTAGTAGCTTTCGCGCGGCGCCTGAGAGACGGCGCGCTCCATCCGCCTGATTGCGTTGTCATGACGACCGACTTCCCACTCCAGCCAGGCTAGGTTTCCGTTATTGATGGCCGTGTCTCCATCCCGCGCTATGGCCTCTTCGTACTGGTGCACGGCCTGGTTCAGCAGCGCCTGATCTTCCCTTTCCAGGGCGAAGCGCCCCTGGGCTATCCCCAGTTGAAAGCGATAGATAGACAGAAAAGGGTCCCATGTTGCTGACCTGCTCAGGGCGGTGACCGCCTCCTCCAGCCTGCCGTTGTGGATGGAGTCCACAGCCCGCTGCTGGAAGGCATGTCCGACGTCGCTCCAGCCGAGCATCGCCATGGCCAGAATAGCCAGCGATGCGCTGCCCCAACGCAACGGTTGCCAGGCCGCCCTACGAAGTGAGGATAGCGGACTGGCTATGATGGCTGCAAACAGCACCACGTGAATGGTGGTGAGAGGGAAGACCCATGGGACGTCGAAGAGCATAGAGGCCATCAATCCTAATGTGCCAGCCAGGCATGCTGCGATGGTCGTGCTTCGGCCAGGATGCCCTATACCCCCACGCGACAGATTCCGCCAGCCTGCTACTGTCAAAGCGGCAATCAGCCAAAGCCCTGCCGCTAGGCTGGGAAGCCCGGTCTCCGCGCCAACGTTGATGAAGCCATTGTGGGCGTTGTTGTAGTACATGTCGGCCCCAAGGGGGTTTGGGTCGGGCACCTGGTGGAGAAGGTAGCCAAACGTTCCTGGCCCGCCCCCCGCTAGCGGTCGGGCGGCGATGATCGCGGCAGCGGCACGCCAAAGCTCGAATCTGACTGAAACAGTGTAGAGCCGGCTGGGCAGAAGATAGAAGGAAGATACTACCAGCGCCGTGGTCAGAGAGGCCGCTGCCACCAGCGCGCCTATCACCACTGGGCGGCGCAGGTATGTCCGCAGGCTACCTGGGGCGTAGGCGATACGCGGTGTGATAGTCAGCAGGGTGAAGGTTGCAACAGCCACTGCCATGCCTATCAGGCCACTCCTCGAGAGGGTGGAGGCCAGGACGATCCCCGCGCCCACTGCCAGGATGCCCATCTGAATCCTGCCTCGGAGGGAGGGCGATCTAAGCAGACGGGCCAGGATCAAGGGCCCGACAAGAACCAAGTACCAGGCCAGCACGTTTGCCGGTCCCATGACCAGCCGCCGTCTATATTCCCCCAAGGCTAGAAGTGGTGAGAACTCGCCGGTGCCAACCAGCCAGATACCCAGCCACACTGCCAGTTCTAGGATCTCCGCAATCACGACCACTGCGGCGACCATCAGCATCGGTGTGACGAAATCGGATATCTTCCAGCCACTCAATAGTAGATGGACGACCATGTAGTAAAGGAGCACAAGAATAGTCAGGTGAGCCAGGTTCTCCACGCTCAGGCGCAGGTCCGTGGAGAGTGCTGTAGATACCACGCAGAGGAGATAGAACACGAGAACGGACGCATCCAGGGGGGTCTTAGGCAGCCATCTTCCTTGGGCCAAGCTGTACGCCATCCAGGCGGCCAGCGCAACGAAGGCCAGCAGATGGGAGAGAGCCACCAATGGGAAGTGATACGTGCCTGCCCGGGTGCCGCCTATGGGGGTGACATAGAGCAAAGCAAGGAGCACGGCTAGGGCCCTCCAACTGAGGCCCCACCGTTGCAGAGCCCTGCCCAGCGTCGATTGCGCTGCGCTAAGCCTCAGACCTTTCATGTCCCAGTATAGGGGTAGCGACGGCCGTCAGTCAATGGTACGAAACTCCTACTGCTCTCCCGAGGCGGAAGGCCGTCTCTGGTCGTAGTGTACGAAGCCAGATAGATCCCGCGGTACACTTTTTCGTCCAGGAGGTGGTAGCGCCGAGTTAGCCAGCCCCTAACTTCGTCGTCTGCTACTCTCTGCAGGAGCCTATCTCTCGCCCCGTCTACAAAACGGTGGGCGTTGGCGTTCTCGGAGACTATTATCGTCCATATCGTTCCGTCCTCACTCAGTCCGGCAGGGACCTCACTGGCCAAGAAAGCCTCATATTCTTCCTTCGAACCCAGATATGGGACAGTACACCACGGTATCTCTTGCGCATCGTAGTAGTACAGGACCACATGGTGCTGTGGGCGGACGAGTAGGAGGTCACCCGTCTTTGCATGTTGTCGAATCTCCGCTATTGCCTGCCGCCACTGGTCACGGTGGTATCTTTCATCAAGAAAGAGGGAGCAATCGGAAATGGTGGCAGGGACTAGCAGGGCTACGGCAACTAGTGCGCCAAGGGCTTTGTTTCTCTGGAGGATCCGCATTACTCCGAAACAGACCAGGACAACAAAGGCCGGCAGCAAGAGCGTCAGATATCGGTCCATATAGATGGATCTCTTCTGGGGCAGGGGCCAGTCGAGCGAGATCAGGAATATGAGGACAAGAGGGAGAAACAGCCAGAGCCAGACAAGCGCCACCTTGTCACGTTGTTCGTCGCCTATTCTTCCAGAGATCACCTTGACGGAAACGTAGGTCAGGACCGCCGCCAGAAGTACCGCAGCGAGGATATTGAGAGGGTGAGTATGGTCCGATGTGGACCCGAAGGCGAAGTCATAGATGGTCCAGAAAAGGTCCACTGGCTGCGCAGCCGGTATCCACGATATCGGGGTGTCGTAGAAGCCGCCCCTGAGGAGGATGGCACCAAGCCAGGGCACGTACAGGAGACCTATGATCAGGGCGCAAACGAGCCATTTGCCCAGAATGGCTCGGTATCGCTGTCTCCGCAGCGTCAGGAACGTCATGTGCGCCAGCATGACACAGAGTGCCAAATAGTGGGTGTAGACGGCCAACAAGGTGAATACGCCATATCCGAGCCAGTTCCTTCTGTTGTCCTCTCTTAGCAGTCGAACGATGAAGTAGCTGCTCAGCAACACCAGGGAGGAGATCAGAGAATACATTTTCACTTCCTGGGAGTACCAGATATGGAATGGTGAGATTGCCAGAGCCAAGGCGCTTACTATGCCCAGCCTCTTATCCCATATTGCGGTGCCCAGGGGATGCATAGCGGCCACCGCCAGCACGCCGGCAAAGGCAGACAGCGCACGGAGTACGAACTCACCATGTCCAAGGGCGAGCCAGAAGTGCAGAAGCAGGAAGTATAGAGGCGGGTGCACACGGACGTCGAGCAGCATATCGGGCAAAGAGGCTAGATCTACGCTGCTGACCGTTGCATAGAAAGCCTCATCGTACCAGATGCTCTGGAAATCCAGGCGGAAGATCCGCAGGCCAAAGCTCAGCAGGACTATGAGTATCATCCATTGCGCATGACAAGTACGGCCACTGGCTGCCGCCATCAGCCATCCTCTTGCCGCACGAAGATCACCGCCTGCCAATCGGTGTACAGAGCACTCCAGCTATGGCTCTCATTCAGCACTGTGCTCAGCGCACTTTTCCGGTCTATGAGGACGAGGACCACGTTGTATCTCTCCAGCGCCTTGCTCCACCCCTCTCTCAATTGGTAGACTTGAAGGTACTCATCGATGAAGGCATCTCCGTACACGTCAGCCCGCCCATCTATGAACACCTTGTGCTCGGGGTACAGCCGCCAGATCAGGTACCCGCCCCAGTGATAGAGGTTGTAGATGTTTCCACTGATCTGGTTGTCCACGAGGAAATCCACGGCGGCTACAGGGAAGACCTCTCGCTGCGCTTCGTTGTTGCTTCTCAGAGTGTGTCCTGTCTTGACGGCTACGCCGAGGGCCAGGACACTGAGAAGCAGCCAGTTCACAGCGACGTGCGCGCGGCCCCGTCGGACGCTGCGTGCCCCGAAGCGCTCTGACCAGTCTGAAAGTCGCCAGATGTGCGAGAGTTGATCGTCAAGCGTGGGTGCGGTGGCCAGCAGGAAGAAAGGTATGAACCGAGCCGAACGCAGCGAGGCGTAGCCGAAGCCCAGCATGAAGATGAAGTCGGTGGTCGTAGGGCGGCGCCGAGACAGGCCAAGGACTGCCAGAAGTATGAGGACGTACAGTGCAAAGGGCTGAAACTGGGCGAGATGGAAGTCGGGGGAAAACCACTCCATGATGTAGGCCTGCATGGCCGCACTCCCCAGCGTCCAAAAAGGATAGATCAGGAGCTGAAAGCCATTGGGGTTCAGGAGCGGAGCCACGGCTGTGATCACGGTCACCAAGGCCAGACGTCGTATGGCTTGCCAGGCCATGGCGCCCTCTTGGCGCGGGCGCAGCACGTTGTCGATGCCCGCTCCCAGTATGTACACCGCCGGGTACACGAGTCCGAGGAAGAAACTGCCGTGCAGGTTGGCCCACAGGGCCATCAGGGGAGGGAGGAGCCAGATGACCCACCCTTTCTGGTTTCGGTACAATCGGAGGATGTGCAGAAAGACAGCGGAGAGCAGTAGCGAGAACATCTGGGGTCGCACACCCCAGGTTACGGCTGATGCAATGGCCGCCAGAACCACCACGAACGCAGCCAGGTACGGGCGCCCGGTGCACTGAAGGTAGAGCAGTATGAAGGTGCCGGTGATGACCGCTGCAAAGACAAGGATGAGCCCTTCCTGCCCCGAGACGGCGTACACCGTGGAGAGGAAGACCTCGGTCAGCCACTCGTGCGTGATCCAGGGCTGGCCCTGCAGTGTGTGGGAGAAGATGTCTTGCCGGGGAATCGTGGCGGTCTCAACGATGTACTGTCCCGTGCGCAGATGCCACCAGAAGTCCGGGTCGACGATTGGGCGGGTGGACATGGCCAAGAGACAGAGGAGCAGTACCAGGGCCATCAATCGGTCCGTGTTCAAGGAGTACACTGCTCGCTTCAGCATAATCTCGCCGCCTTCGGATGCGAGCACAAACCCTCGGCTCGTGTGGTCAGGGCTGAGACTCTAGGCGCTATTAGCGCGTGAGAGATCATCACCCGGTCTGTTTGCTTGTCCCGATCTCGAAGAGCTGATCCCCGATCTTGCGCACCACGAAGCCGTCTGCAACTCCAAGGGGATCGACTGCCCGCCTGTGGGGTGTGGCATAGGTGGTCACGGCGTAAGTGGTGATGCCGTGCTTGAACAGAGTCTGTGCCAGCCCCTGATAGTCATCCTGGGTGCGGACGTAGAAGAACACCTTCTCGTAGAAAAGAGGGGCTACGTATTGGGCATATCCATACTCGTCGCTGACTACCCAACTGGTTGTAAGTCGCGCCGTAGTGTCGATCAGCTCTCTATCGCGGTTCTTGATCACGTGCAGAAGGCGAATGCCGCATGCCTGGAATAGCAGGCTTATCACTACGGTCGAGGCAAGACACACGCCGACCAGGGTCCGGGTCTCCGGTCGTTTGTGCTCGCGAACCACCCTATGCAGACCCTTCACCGAAAGGATCGTGGCTGCTGGATAGACTGCCAATAACAGCCGTGGACCCCATTGCAGGCCGGGGTCTACTGGAGTGGCCAGGCAGGCAAGGGCGATCTGGCCCCCGCAGACGGCTAGCAAGAGACGGTCCACTCTCGTTGCCCCGTACTTGGACATGGTAGCCAGGGCCAGGGCCAAGAACGGGGTGGTGGCGATGAGTCCTCCCATGGGCACGCCGGACCAGGCCTGCTGAAGGTTGGGTAGGCAACACACCAGCAGAAAGCCGAAAACGGTAGCCACGACCCAGGGGTTGCCCCTGAGTCGTCGGTTGGCCATCACCGTCGCTGCAGCGGCGAAAGCCATCACGAATAGGAAGACCAGGCGGGGGTCCGGGTTCGACTCCAGCAGCAGGTAGTAGACAATGGCCAGGCGGTTCGCATTCACGGGAAGCGTCTCCCCCAGTGAGGCGAAGTGGCCCAGATGGGGACCGACGAAGCTGCCATAGGTGAGGAACTGGAATAGCCAGAGGGGCGCCAGAGCTACCAGCAGGCCAAGGCAAAGCAAGACACTGGAGCGAATGCGCCGCCCACCGAATACGAAGTACGCCAGGGGCAGTATCACGGCCATGACATAGAGTTCTGTCCTGGCCCAGATCGAGGCGCCGATAGTCACGCCCGCGAGCACTATTAGCGGGCTCCTGGGCGTCTCCAGGTTCTCCGCCAGCAGCAGCAGAGCCGAAGTGCAGAGCAGAACCCCGAGTGTGTGGTCCCAGAAGAGAAGGCTGTAGAACAGAAGTGGTGTACAGAGGCCCAGGATCACCATGGAGAGCACGCCTTCGGTGCCGGCCACACGGGCGAGCCTGCTGGTCACAACCAGGGTCAGGAGTCCCGAGACGAGCGGAATCAGATAGAGGCCAGCATAGCCGAGGTGCGAGAACAGAGGGGTGGCGAGCAGAGGGAACAGCACCGGGTAGACGGCGTACATCCTTCCGTCGCGTGTCAATGGCGGAGGATTGTTGATGGGAACGTAGCGCAGGTCTGGGTCAAGCTCGCGACCTGGGTAGTCCAGAGTGAAGTCCGACCAGCCCTTTCGCAGCAGGTTCTGCACCTGGATGAACTTCAGCCCCTCGTCGCTGCTGAAGAAGGCCTTCTGCGGCAGGGCGACAAAGGCCAGGAAGGTGTACAGAATGCCCATGCAGACCAGCGCCAGGAGCAGGCTTCTCATCTCCCGTCAATTGTAGCCGCGTTATGCGGGTGGTGCAAGACGTCGCCGGTGCCGCCAATACCTTGGGACTCAGGGCACTCCCCCATGCTGTGAGGGAGTGCGAAACGGTAGTGGCCCAGGGATGGGCTGCCGAGCCAGGGATAGCCACCCTCGATTACCCGCAAACGATGGGAGAACCCTGTCCCGCTATCGTCGATCAGATATGCGCCCAGGGTCAAAGGCATTCTCCATCCATATGGTGACGAATTGCCGGCGCGGTCCTGCGGACCACGGGCTTGTGGCGTGGTGCACACACCCATCTGGGAACCGCTTCAGCGGTCTCCTCTGGCCTCGCTGATCTTGTCTGTATGCGGCGGTTGGTGTAGAATCCTCTTCAACGCGCGTCCGAGTCTTCGAAGTAAGGGGCGCTGGCGGTAGGCGATGAGGCAGCATCATGTCTGGCAGGGCTGAGGCCATATACAGACTGCAGCTTTTGGACACGCAGATCGAGGACAAGAGGGCGACTCTACGCGCCGTGGAGGAGCAACTGGGCGACGACGACGAGCTAGTGGGAGCCCGTCGGGCGGCGGCTGAAGATGAGGAGAACGTCCGCCGGTCACGATCCCAACTGCGCGAGTTAGAACTAGACCTGGAGGAGCTATCGAGCAAGATTTCCTCTGCCGAGGATAGCCTTTATGGTGGCGAGGTCACCAACCCGAAGGAGTTGGCCAGCATGCAGCAGGAACTTAACTACCTCCGGCTTCGACAGTCGAAGGTGGAGGAGGAAACGCTGTCCGCAATGTCAGCTCTGGACGAGCGGGAAAGGATGCTGAAGGCTGCGCAGAAGCGCCTCGCGGCGGCTGAAGAGGGCTGGGAGGAATTGCAGCTTCGGCTCCACGCGGAGGCGGAGGAGTTGCGGTCTCGAGTCTCGGCGTTCGAGGCGGAGAGGGAGGAGATAGCGAGGGAAATTCCACAGAAGGACCTCTCCGTCTATGAGAGCCTACGCCGGCAGAAGGCGGGGCAGGCGGTCGCTCTCCTGGAGAACGGTATCTGCCAGGGCTGCCGGGTTGCGCTTCCTACCAGCATGGCCCAGAAGGTGCGCCGGGGCAGCGAGATGGTCCAGTGTGGGAGCTGCCAACGCATTCTCTACAGCGCCCGCTAGGCCGGGCGCCGGACCGCCTGGCCCGGTTGAAAGCGACGATGTGGGGCAGGGATTGGAAGCCACAAATCCTTACATTATAGATGGCCCGGTATCTGAGGACACGCAGTTCTTCGGACGCGAGCGGACCTTGCAGTGGGCTGCCGAGATCCTCGGAGGAAGGGCGACTCGCCGCGTCCTCGTCGTCCAGGGCAGCTACCGCATAGGTAAGACCTCCTTTCTTCATCACCTTCAGCGGCGGCTTCAGCAAACGTCCTTCCTGGTAAACCTGTCTACTGGGCAGGACGACGCATTGGCATATCTTCTCTGGCGTGCCGCCGTGGACATCGCCTCTATCGTGCGAGAGCTCACTGGACGCCTCTTCACCGAGCCTGAGTTCAGCGATTTCGTCAGCGACGCTAGCTACTTCCACGGCGTGTTCCTTCCTGCCGTGTACAAGACGCTGAGGCGGAAGCGTCTGGTTCTCGCCTTCGACGGGCTTGAGTCTCTTGCGGGCGACGATGGGGCGGTGAGGGACGCTTTCTATGGCTATCTGGCGAGCCTGATGGAGAGCGATCTGGGGCTGAGTCTTGTACTGGCGGTGGAGGATTGGCCTGAGGCTGTACCGGCCGTCTTCGACGACGCGTTCCGGGTGAAGCTGGGGCCTCTAGATAGCACGGCTGCAACGACGCTCATCGTGGAGCCCTCGGCTGGGGTCCTGGATTTCGACTATCAGGCGATCAGGAGGATTCTAGGCCTGTCTTCCGGACATCCATACATCACGCAGCTGATCTGTCACGTGCTATTCGAGCGATGCCTCATCCGGGGACGGGTCACAGATAAGGACGTGGAGGGAGTAGTCGAGCATGTCCTGGACCTGGCCTCGCCTTACATGGAGCATCTTTGGAGTCGCGTGTCCTCCCCAGCACAAACAGTGCTGGCCGCCTTGGCATCTCTGCGTGGGGCGCGGGGCATCCTGCTGGAGCAGGACCTCAGTTATGCTCTAAGACGAAAGGGTGCCGGCCTGTCTCCTTCGGAGATTCGCCAGGCCTGTCACGGCCTGATCGCGAGCGACGTACTCGAAGGCCTGGGAGCAATGAGCTACAAGTTCAGGGTGGAGCTATTCAGGGTTTGGCTGGCAGCCCGGAGGGGTGCCGAGGTCTGGAGGAAAACCAGAGGTACAGGGCGAATAGTGGCCACAGCCGGGGACTGGATAGGGAGGTTCCTGTGGCCGATGATCGGCTTGCTGGCCGTCTCAGCGGTGGTGTTCTCTTGCTTGCTGTCCTGGCCGGCCCTCGGCGACAGGGAGCTACCCAGCGCCACACCGGTGGAAACGAGGGAACAGTCTGGACTGTCCTACGCACTGGTCACGCCGACTCCGGACCTGCGGCAGACGCCGACCCCTGTGCCTACGCCCAGGCCGCCGACGCTGGACATCGCCTACACGCAGTGGGAAGAGGACACTGAAAGCTGGGACATCTACGCGATGTCCAGGGATGGCTCGATGGTGGAGAGGCTGACGGAGAATGACACGGACGACACCTCGCCCGTCTGGTCCAGGGATCACTCCTGGCTGGTGTTTGTGTCCAGCCGCGATGGTAATCAGGAGGTCTACCGGTTGGACATGGGTGGGGCGGAGCCGGTGAATCTTAGCCGGAACCCGGCACCCGACTGGACTCCGTCGATTTCGCCGGATGGCACAAGAATCGTCTTCTCCTCCATCAGGGATGGCAACTGGGAGTTATACATGACGAATGCAGATGGCTCTGAGCCAGCCAGGATGACCTTCAATGAGGAGCCGGACTACTCCCCCGTGTGGTCGCCCGACGGTTCCCAGATCGCTTTCGTCTCGGAACGGGACGGCAACCTGGAGATCTACGTGATGCGATCTGACGGCTCGCAGGAGTCGCGCCTAACGTTCAACGATGCGTTGGATCTGGCACCAGCGTGGTCACCTGACGGCTCCTTGATCGCCTTCGAATCCTATCGGCAGGGTAACATGGATGTCTACGTCATGAATGGCGATGGGACCGAGCAGAAGAATCTGACCAACTACCCCGTGGCCGACGATCACGGGCCCACATGGTCGGAGGATGGCCTGGGCCTGGTTTTCTATTCCAACCGGGACGGCAACTGGGATCTGTGCTTCATGAATGCACAGGGCGGTGAGGTAGTGAATCTGACCAACACCGCCGTCCTTGAGCAGGAGCCGTTCTGGAGTTCCTAATACCTCTTGCGCTTCTGCTCCAGCGGCTCACTAGTGCTGCCCATCAGCCTCGAGACTGTATTGGGATCGGCCCCGTAGACCTGGACCTTCTTGAGGCGAGCCCTGTGCCCGGCGACTATCTCCACATCACTGCCCCGGACCCCGAATGCCCGCGCCAGCAACCTGACCAGTTCCTTGTTTGCCTTGCCCTTGACGGGCGCAGCGGCCAAGCGGACTTTCAGGGCACCCCCCTCCACGCCGACGATCTCGCTCTTGCTGGCGCCAGGCACGACACGGACGGAGAGAATAGCTGGTGCACCAGCGGCGCACAACCCCAGACTGTGCGGATGGGGGCCATCTACTGCCTTTGCCTGCTCAGCCATCCTACACAGCTTGCATTAGGAAGTATAGCAACTGCTGCATGATGCCAAGCACAACGATGGCTACGATGGGACTGAAGTCGATCATGCCCACGGGAGGGATGATTCCACGGAAGAAGCCCAGGATCGGCTCGGTCACTCTGAACAGGAAAACTGATACCGGATGGTAGGGGTCGAACCTGAACCACGACAGGATAATCCTCGCCATGATTGCCAGGTAGAGAAAGGTAAACACGAGATCGATCGTCTGTATCGCTAGCGCCGCTGGGCTCATGGTAGGCCCTCCTAGTAGTCTCTTCTTTCGCCGAAGATGGCGCGTCCGATCCTCACGATGGTGGCACCTTCCGGTATGGCAGCCTCGAAGTCATCGGTCATTCCCATGGACAGATGCTGCCAATTGTGCGCCGGGAACGCCGCCCTCAGTGTCTCGAGCAGTTGGCGGAGGCGGCTGAAACAAGAGCGGAGAATCTTCTCTGGGGCTTCGAAGGGAGCGATAGTCATCAGGCCCTGAGGCTCTAGGTTGGGCAGATCGACGATCTGCTCTGCGGATCTCAGAAGTCCCTCCTCCTGTCTGCCGTCTACCTCGGACGCTACAAACCCGTATTTGCTGGACTCGCCGCTGACGTTCACCTCCAGCAGCAAGGGCATGCTTGTCCCGAGGGCATGGCACCGCCGGCTGATCTCCTGGGCCAGGCGCACACTGTCTACCGATTGAATCATGTCGAATAGTTGTATGGCCTTCTTCACCTTGTTTCGCTGGAGGTGTCCGACCATGTGCCATTCGAGATTCATCCCCGCGTCCCGGGACCACAGCACCTTGAACTCGGCCTCCCGAACCTGATTCTCCCCGAATTGGCGGAGGCCAGCACGCCGGGCCTCCTCGATCATTCCGGTGGGGACGGTCTTGGTAATGGCCACCAGGGTGATCTCTTCCGGTTTCCGTCCCGCTCCGTCGGCAGCCGTGGAGATGCGTTCGCTGACCCGGGCTATGTTGTCCCCGATATCCGTCATACGGTCTCTTGAATGGCGATCAGCGCGGCGAATCTCCCGGTCTGGCCACCTTCCGCCCGGTGCGAGAAGAACTCGTCCGCATGGCAAGCTGTGCAGATGCGCCCCACCTCGATCTGCGTGACGCCATATGCGGCGAGTTGCTGGCGATTGGCCTCCCAGAGGTCAACCGCATGGTGGCCGTTGCCCCTGGCCAGGATCGCCTTGGGCCTTTCGCTCAGGGTAGGGCCGACAGCCTCCACTACCTCCGCCCCAACCTCATAGCAGCACGGACCCACAGCCGGCCCCAGGGCCGCGATCAACTTGGTGGGATCGGTGCCGAAGGTCTCTATCATCGCGCTGACCATACGGGAAGCGATTTCAGCTGCGGTCCCTTGCCAGCCTGCGTGGCCAAGACCGACCGCCGGCGCACACGGGTCGTAGAGAAAGATGGGCAGGCAGTCGGCGAAGCGCAGCATGAGCGCGACGCCCGGCTCGGCCGTGATCAGGGCATCGCTGTCTGGCACCACACTGTCACAGTTACGCCGGTCAACCAGGGCGACTTGGTTTCCATGGACCTGACGCGCGGTGACCACCTGAGAGCCTTCGACTGCCAGAGTCTGATAGATGAGGCGGTGGTTTTCCTCCACGGCCTCCGGCGTATCGCCGACCGTGTGCCCCACGTTCAGTCCCCAGCGAGCTGCGCGGTGGCTTCCAAGTCGAGTGAACACCGCGTTCAGAACTTGCGGATGCTGGTCAAACACCTCGAAGCCATAGTAGGGGACGTCGCCCACCAGGTGACGAATCATGGTTGCCTCTGCCCAGCGACTTCCAGGTCGGGCTCCAAGGCACAGGCTTGCGCGGCGATGGTGGACCAGGGCAGCATCCTCTCTGCGGAGCGGTCCCCCAGATAATGCCCCGCATTGAGATCAGCGGCCTTCAGAGCGCTTCTCCAGGCGGCCAAGGTAGTGCCCGACAGCGCCATCAGGGCTTCTCCCAGTCGCCTGTCTCCTCGGGCCAGGATGGCCTGCACCTCCGCCCATCGAGGACTATCAGCTCTGGTCTCCACGTCCAGCGCTCGCAGCGCCTTATCGACATAACCAATCCTTTCCGCAAGGATATCGCGGCCAGCCATAGGCTGGCGCTCGAACGGCGTTTGTGCCTTGGGGACGAAGGGCGTGACGTTTACCGTGATGCGGCGGTGAAAACGCTTCCGGACGCCCTCCATAAGTTGGACGATGGCTTGCACATCGGTCTTTTCCTCGCCAGGGAGGCCCAACATGAAATAGAGTTTGAGGTGAGGAAAGTCTCGGCCTGCCACCAGCTCCACCGCTCGCATGATGTCCTCTGTGGAGATGCCCTTTCTGATCTTACGGCGTAGGCGCTCTGAGCCGGCCTCAGGGGCGAGGGTGATGGTCTGGGATCCGCTCTCCGACAGCGCTTCAAGCAGGGCTTCGGGCAGAGGGTCGACGCGCAGAGAAGACACTGACAGCTTCGCTCCCATTCTGCGCAGACTTCTGACCAGACCCTCTATCTGAGAATAGTCTGAAAGGGAGGCACCGATGAGCCCCAGGGTCTGACGATGCTCAAGGCCCTCGCGGGCTGTGGTCAGCAGGGTCTCTGGGCTTCTCTCGCGGACTGGTGAGTAGGCCACTCCCGCCAGGCAGAAGTGACAGCCCCTGCCGCATCCGCGCGTCACCTCCAGGAGATACATGTCGCCGAACTCGGTGTCGCGCGTCAAGACCACCGACCTGGCCGGATACGCATCCAGATCTGCCAGCCACTGCCGCTGAACGGGGCATGGCACCCCGGCCGTGGGCCTGATAGCCACTATCTGGTCATCTGCGGCCTCCACCTCGTAGAAGGCGGGCACGTAGATGCCTGGCAGCGCCGCTAGCCTTCTCAGGAGTTCCCTCCTGTCCGCGTCCACTGTCCCAGACAGCACTTCCACCAACCTGGGGATGATGGTCTCCGCTTCGCCGATGGCGAAGGCGTCCACGATGGTGGCCAACGGCTCCGGGTTGGCCATCACACAGGGGCCGCCCGCGATCAGCAGGGGGTGCGTGGCGTCCCGCTGTGCGCTGAACAGTGGGAATCCTGAGTGACGCAGCATCTCCACAAGGTTCAAGTAATCGAGTTCAAAGGAGAGGGAACAGGCCAGCACTGCGAAGTCCCCGAGCGGCCTCTGTGACTCCAGTGATACGGGCACTCGATCGGCCCTTTCGTGGAATACCCTTTCGCAGACAATATCGGGGTAGTCGTTGAAGAGTCGATAGACCACGTGCACGCCCAGGTTGGACATGCCAACGTAGTAAGAGTTGGGGTAGATTAAGGCAATGGGGAGGCGACCGCCCCAGTCCTTGAAT
The DNA here is from genome assembly GCA_035256725.1 of Anaerolineae bacterium. GTDB lineage: Bacteria > Chloroflexota > Anaerolineae > UBA7937 > B3-Chlor > JAUVXJ01. Next base: position 18,254 of record DATEXS010000298.1, on the reverse strand, counting down.
ACGGTGCCAACTTCGCCTCTCAACTTCTCTCTTGCTCGCTGGATCGTCTCCCAGCCCACGGGGTATCCTCTCCACCAGGAGTCTATCACAGCGGACAGCCCAAGGCAATTGTTTGTGGCTGCCCTGCGTCAAGGGTCGGGATCACGGGGTGTGGCGGGGGTGGAAGCAATGACCGATGTGCATTACTACACAGAGCTGATTCTTGCTGAGAGTTTGCTGGGTCGCGGCGATGCGGCGCCGATCAGCCTGGCACGCGGTGAGCACAAGAGAGCCGAAGGGTGGAGCCGTCCGGGGTCACGTCCGTCGTGAGAGGCGCTTTCTTCCTGGGAACCCTAGGCGAGCCAGATTGCGGCCAGTGCGGTCCGGACCGGTGCTCTTTGATCTACCTCTTGGCGTTGGCCGGAATGATGGAAGCGGCCATATTGGGGTGCAGACAGGGGAAGGGCTACCCCTCCGCCTTCATCTTCTTGAACTCCTCCGTCAGCACCGGGACCACTCTGAAGACATCCGCCACGATGCCATAGTCTGCCACCTTGAAGATGGGGGCGTCCGGGTCTTTGTTGACGGCCACGATGTACTTTGAAGTTTTCATACCGGCAAGATGCTGGATAGCCCCCGAGATGCCGCAGGCGATGTACAAGGTCGGAGTCACCACTTTGCCAGTCTGTCCCACCTGGTAGCTGTGGTCCTTCCAGCCCGCGTCCACCGCTGCTCGCGAAGCGCCGACGGCTGCTCCGAGCACCTTGGCCAGTTCCTCTATCATGGCGAAATTCTCAGGGGCCTTGAGGCCGCGCCCGCCGGAGACCACTATGTCTGCTTCGGTGAGCTCAACTCTCTCTCCCGCCTCTTTGATCATCTCCACGACCTTGGCCCTGATCTCACCCGTATCGCCAGGGATGGTCTCTGTGGTCGCTTTCAGTGAAGTATCGGGCTCAGGCGCGGCAAAGACGTTGGGCCTCGCGGTGACCATGTACGGCTTTTGAGTTTCTTCGACCGTGGCGATGGCCTTGCCGGCGTAGATAGGCCTGGTGATCCGCAATTGGCCATTCTCTACGGCAAAGCCGGTGCAGTCGGAGGCCAGACCGACGGCCAGCCTCGCCGCCAGCCTGGGGGCCAGGTCCTTTCCAGTGGTCGTGGCGCCCAGGAGAACCAGGGCTGGCTGCATGTCCTTGATCAGGTGGGCTAGGACGCTGGTGTAGCCTTCTGCGGTGTAATGCTCCAAAGCGGGATCGTCGGCTAGGTATATCTTCTTGGCGCCATGGTGCGCCAGGGGACTCGCGACTTCGGAGATTCCGTGCCCCAGAGCAACCGCATGCACGCTCCCACCGAGTTGTTCGGCGATCCTCGCTCCTTCGCCGAGCATCTCGAAAGTGATCTTCTTAGGGGCACCATCCCTGATCTCGGCAACTACCAGGACATCGTTTGACATTCGCTCCTCCGGTTGTTCGAGCGGCTGGCCCTTGCTTGTGAGGAAGGACCAGCTACAGTATCTTAGCCTCGTCTCTAAGGAGATGCGCCACCTTGATCGCGTCCTGAACGGGGTCCTCGGCGAAGACCTGTCCGGCCGTCCTTTCCGGCGGAAGGGTTACCTCCAGGAAGGTCATCTTCGCGGCCATAGCACCAGCCTGGTTCTTCTCGACGCCGAGCTCGGTTGCGTTCCACTCCGGGATGACTTTCTTCTTGACGGCCATGATACCCTTGATCGATGCGTAGCGCGGTTCGTTGAGACCCTTCTGGGCAGTGATCACGCTAGGCAGAGGAGCCTGGACCGCCTCGTGGCCTCCCTCCACCTCCCTGTGCGCTACGACCGCTTGCCTGTCCTCGGAGATTTCGAGTTTGGTTACTACAGACACGTGCGGAAGATCTAGGAGTTCGGCCAGGATGATACCCACCTGAGCGTGGTCCTCATCTACTCCCTGCTTGCCGCAGAGGATGATGTCGTAGTCTAGCTTGGCCACAGCCTTGGACAGGATAAGCGCAGTGGCATAGGGGTCCGAACCCTCGAAGGCTTCGTCTACTAGGTGGATCGCTTCGTCTGCGCCCAAGGCGAGGCCGCTCTTGAGTGCGTCCTTCACTCGTTCGGGGCCTGTGCTGACCAGGGTGATCTTGCCCTCTCCCAACCTCTCCCTGATGCGCAGTCCCTCCTCGATCGCATACTCGTCGTATGGATTGACCACGTACTTGGTCTCGGCATGATCCACCTGGCCGTCTTTGACCTTTATCTTGGTCTCGGTGTCAGGTACTTGCTTGACACAAATCACAATATTCATGCGAGTTCGACCTCCTTGGGTAATCAGTATCCGACCCTTGTCACTTTAGCAGCCACCGAGAGATCACCAGGCGCTGTATCTCGCTTGTGCCCTCGTAGATCTGGAGCAGCTTGGCATCCCTCATGTATTTCTCGACCGGATACTCCCGAATGTAGCCGTAGCCGCCGAAGATCTGGACCGCCTCGGTGGTGATCTGCATGGCGCTATCTGCCGCGAAGGCCTTGGCGATAGCGGATTCGTAGGTATTACGCAGGCCCTGGTCGGCCATCCAGGCTGCTCTCCAGACCAGGAGCCGCGCTGCCTCCAGCTTAATGGCCATGTCGGCCAGTTTGAACTGGATGGCCTGGAACGCAGAGATGGGCTGTCCGAACTGCTCTCGCTCTTGCGCGTACTGCACAGAGGCTTCCATGGCAGCTCGGGCCACTCCCACTGCGGCAGCAGCGACCTCAGCCCGGATCTTGTCCAGTGTGGCCATGACCAATTGGAAACCTTGCCCCTCATCGCCGAGGCGGTTGTTGACGGGGACGCGCACGTCCTCGAAGATTACCTCCCTGGTGTCAGCAGCTCGTTGGCCCATCTTTTCCTCCTTCTTGCCAACGGAGACACCGGGCAGGTCGGAGGGAACAACGAGGAGCATCAGGCCGCGGTGGCGCAGCTCGGGGTCGAGGGTTGTGGTGACGGTGTAGAGCTTGGCCACCCCACCATTGGTGATGAAACGTTTGGTGCCGTTAAGGACGTACACGTCGCCATCGCGGCGAGCCCTTGTGCGCACACCCGACACGTCGGAGCCAGCTCCTGGCTCCGTCAGACAGAAGGAGGCCAGCGCTGGCTCTGCGCAGAAGGGCTTCATCAGGCGCTCCATCTGCTCCGGCGTGGCTGCTAGAATCAGGGGGGTCAGCCCGAGCGTGCTGGCGACGAAGGAGCTGTAGATCCCGGCACACCCGGCCGCCAACTCCTCGGCGACGAGACAGTCCTCGAAATAGCCTAGTCCGCCGCCGCCATATTGCTCGGGGACAGTGATATTGATCAGGCCGATGGAATGGGCCTTCTCCACAAGGTCCCAGGGGTACTCTTCATTGCGGTCGGCCTCCGCCGCTACGGGGGCTACCTCATTCCTGGCAAACTGGCGCGCTAGCTCTCGCAGTGCCTTATGCTCGTCGCTGAGAGAGGGATTGAACATGGACTCTTTGCTGGCTTGAACCTTCGTGGGGCGTGGAGCAGAACATTCGGCGACCGTTCCCGCTCCCAGCAAGTATCTTACCTGAGGTGGCGGGTTCTGTCAAACCTTCGACAGGTAGGGGGGACTGCAAAGAGCGCTAGCCGCACTGAGAGTATCCACAGGACGGGCAACGCAGACAGCCTTCTGCGAACTCAACCATCGTGCCACAGTCTGGACACTCTGGGCACATGCCAAGTAGGTTCCTGACAAAGATGTCAGCATGCGAAGGTGCCACAGCAGCGGTACTGCTGTCGCTCTTATACCGATGCATGGCCTTGCCGATGGCATCTGCGCAGGAGAGGATGATGTTCCCTTCCTGCCACGCGGGCGCGGGACAGCGTATGCCCTCCAATTGCTTGATGATAGCACCGGTGTCGATCCCGGAACGGAGAGCCAGGGAGATCAAGCGGCCGATGGCCTCGGACTGGGAGGCCATGCAGCCACCGCTCTTGCCCATGGTCGCGAAGACCTCGAAGAGCCCGCTCTGATCCTCGTTGATAGTCACGTAGATGCTCTGCCCGCAACCGACAGTGATCTTCTCGGTGACCCCTTGGGTGACGGTGGGACGCGGCCGGGGGGTGCGCGCAACCCTGGCCGGTTCTGTGTCCGCGATCCCCTTGACTAGGACCTGCGCCGCGCGGCTTCCATCGCGGTAGATGGTCAGACCTTTGCAGCCAGCTTCGTAGGCGAGAAGATAGGCGTCCTCAACATCCTGTTTGCTCGCGTCATGGGGGAAGTTGATGGTCTTGGACACCGCGTTGTCGGTATACTTCTGGAAGGCTGCCTGAATGCGAACGTGCCATTCCGGGGCGATGTCGTGAGCGGTTACGAAGATCCTGCGCCAGCGGGGAGGGACTTCGTCGATTTGCTGGACGCTCCCGGATTCGGCCACCATCTTCATCAGTTCCTGGCTGAAGAACCCCTCCCGGCGAGCGACCTCCTCGAAGAGGGGGTTCACTTCTAGGAGTCGGTCGCCGTCCAGGACGTGGCGCCGGTAGACCAGGGCGAAGATCGGCTCGATGCCTGAGGAGGTGCTGGCGATGATGCTAATGCTACCGGTGGGGGCAATGGTGGTCACCGTGGCGTTTCTTGGCTTCCGCCCGCCATCTGCTTCGTAGATGCTACCAGGGAAATTCGGGAAGGCCCCACGCTGCTCCGCCAGCGATGCCGACTCCTGCTTGGCTCTCTCCTGCACGAAGCTCATGATCTCTTCGGCCTTGCGCACTGCCTCTTCGGAGTCGTATGGTATTCCCAGACGGATGAGCATGTCGGCGAAGCCCATTACCCCCAGTCCGATTTTGCGGTTGCTCAGTGTCATCTCCCTTATCTCGGGAAGAGGATACTTGTTGCAGTCAATGATGTTGTCCAGGAAATGAACGGCGCAATCCACGACTTCTCCCAAGTGCTGGTAATCGATGTCGCCGTTCACCACCATGCTGGCCAGGTTGATGGAGCCCAGGTTGCAGCTCTCATAGGGCAGAAGCGGCTGTTCTCCGCAGGGGTTGGTGCTCTCTATCTCGGCCACCTGGGGAGTAGGGTTAGCCTCGTTCATCCTGTCCAGGAAGATGACCCCGGGATCTCCATTCTTCCAGGCCATCTCCGCCATGCTGTGCATCACAGCCTTGGCCCTCAGCCGTTTGACCACCTCTCCCGACCTAGGGTTGACCAGCGAGTAGGTTGCGTCGCGCTTCAGGGCCTCCATGAACTCCGTGGTCAGGCCCACGGAGATATTGAAGTTGTTGAGCTTGTGACCGTCCGCCTTGGCGGTGATGAATTCCATGATGTCAGGGTGATCCACCCGCAGGACGGCCATATTGGCCCCTCTCCTGGTGCCTCCCTGCTTGATCGCCTCAGTGGCGGCATCGAAGACCTCCATGAAGGAGATGGGACCGGATGCGATGCCTCCCGTAGACCTAACCACGTCCCCCTTCGGCCTCAGTCGGGAGAAGGAGAAGCCTGTTCCGCCCCCGCTCTGGTGGATCAGGGCAGCATTCTTGACCGCCTCGAAGATGCTTAGCATGGAGTCTTCAATGGCAAGAACGAAGCAGGCGGACAACTGCCCCAGGCTGCGCCCGGCGTTCATCAGGGTGGGGGAGTTGGGGAGGAACTCCAGGCTGGCCATGGGGCGGTAGAAACTATCCGCCGTGGCGGCAACGTCGGCCGAGGGGTCATAGAGCGCATCGACCTGGGACACATGGTTGGCCACGCGCCACAGAAGCTCTTCGGACGTCTCGGTGATGCTGCCCGTTTCGTCCCGGTTCAGGTATCGTCTCTCCAGGACCGTCAGGGCATTTGACGACAGGTTGAGAGCGGCCTTGCCCTGGGACATAGCGGTTCCCCCCGTCAGTACAAGGGTTAGCCGACCTGGTCAGTCGGCGTCCAGGTCTAGAGGCAGTTGGTCCTCCAACTCCGCTTCCCGCCTCTTCCATTCCTTGAAATCCTCGATCTCCTCGGCCAGTGTATCGACATCCTGGAAGCGGCGATAGACGGAAGCGAAGCGTACGTAGGCGACATCGTCCAGTTCCCTCAGTCGGTTGATGACCATTCGTCCAATCAGTTCGCTTTCCACTTCGGCCTGGCCCAGTTGATAGAGCGCTCTCTCTATGTCCTGGACCAGCTGTTGCAGGATCTCCGTGGGGATGGGCCGTTTGGTGCTCGCCCGAAGGATGCCGCTGAGGAGCTTCTCGCTGTCAAACGCCTCTCGCCGCCCGTCTCTCTTGACCACCAGGAGGCTGGTCTTGGCCACGCGTTCGTAGGTGGTGAAGCGTTGGTGGCAGGTCTTACATTCTCTTCGGCGGCGCACGCCCTCACCGATGTCTCTCGTGTCAATGACTCTGGTGTCCTTTTTCCCGCAGTAAGGGCATTTCACGGGCTTCCCTCCGTCCAAGAGTGGAAGAGGCGAAAGCTGCGCAGCCAGGGGTCTACTAGATATCGTGCGCCTGGCTTGAATGTCCACAACATCTTGTGGGAACACGCGGCGTAAAGGTAGCACAAAGCGAGGCGCATAGCAAGGGTCCGAAGGCCCTTGAACCTTAAACTTTGGGGCGCGGGGACCCAAAAGGGGGCGAGGGGGAAGGTGGCGCAGAAACCTTCCCCCCAAGGAAAGGATCCTTTGGCAAGCGAGTCGTCACTCTGCCTGCTCAGCAAAGGGCCTTTCAGCCCCGAAAGGGAGGAGGATCGTTATGGATTTGTTGTTCGGCTGCGTTGCCCTGCTCTGTGACTAACGGCGACGCAGAAAGGTCGGGATGTCCAGGTTGTCGTTGTCGAACGGCGGAATCGGAAAGTCCCTTATGTTAGAGCCTTCCACTGCCAGTCGACGCTTCTGGGCGCCGTTGAATCCCGTGGCGATGACTGTGATCTGAATCTCACCGTCATTCATCTCCGGATCCATGACCGCGCCGAAGATGAGGTTCACATCGGGATGAGCCATGTCCCGGATGACTCTGGCTGCCTCATCCACCTCGTGCAGCGTCAAGTCTGTCCCGCCAGTCACATTGAAGAGCACACCTGTGGCTCCGTCGATGGTGACGTCCAGGAGCGGGCTGCTTACTGCGGCGTAGGCCGCATCAATAGCCCTGGTGTCGCCGCTCGCCCGTCCCACAGCCATCAGTGCCGAGCCGCCCTTGGACATGATGGTGCGCACGTCTGCGAAATCCAGATTGATCAGGCCGGGCACGGTGATCAGTTCAGATATCCCCTGGATGCCTTGACGCAGCACTTCGTCCGCGAAGGAGAAGGCTCGCTGGATGGAGTCTTTCTTGTCCACCAACTCTAGCAGACGGTCGTTGGGAATGACGATCAGGGTGTCCACGCGCTCCTTGAGCCCGGCGATGCCCTGCTCGGCTACCTCCATCCGGCGAGGGCCCTCGAAGCTAAAGGGCTTGGTCACCACGCCGATGGTTAGGGCCCCGGTCTCCTTAGCGAGTTGAGCGATGAGTGGAGCGGCGCCCGTGCCGGTGCCTCCGCCTATGCCGGCGGTAATGAAGACCATATCTGAGCCGGCCACTGCCTTTCTCAGCTCTTCCTCGCTTTCCTTGGCCGCGTCGGCGCCGATCTGCGGATCTCCGCCAGCTCCCAGTCCTTTGGTCAGCTTGTCACCGATCCTGATCTGATACGGCGCCTCCGAGAAGAACAGCGCCTGGGCATCAGTGTTCACGGCGATGAACTCGACACCCTGGATGTTCTCCTTGATCATCCGGTTGATGGCATTGCTGCCACCTCCCCCGACTCCGATTACTTTGATCTTAGCGAAGTTGCCTAACTCTGGTACGTAGCTCATTCTCCGTTACCTCCCTTTCCTGCCTTGTTTGCCTTTTCCTCCCGACGTGGGGTGATCCTGCACGATTCCTCTATCCGGGGGTGAGCGCGCTCAGGAAGCGCCGTAGGCGGCCAAGGGCTGCCCGCCCCCCGCGAGAGCCATTGCTGCTGATCTCTGGCGCATATCTCAGGGCCCACAGAAGCAGGCCCACACTGCAAGCGTGCGCTGGTTCATTCACTGAGTCTACCAGGCCTTCCAGCCCGTGAGGTGTCCCAACGCGTACGGGCAAACCGAGGGTATCGCGGGCAAGCTCTTTGACGCCCGTGAGGTCCGCGGTGCCGCCGCAGAGCACGACTCCAGCCGGGAGGAGACCATCGTAGCCCGAGCGTTTGATCTCGCGCAGCATCAATTCCAGAATCTCCTCCATTCGCGCCTTGATGATCTCTGCAAGACGTACGCGAGATACAGAGCGTCGCGATGTGTCGCCAAAGGATGTCGCGTCAATCTGTTCATCTGGTTCGATTGCCTCGGGCAAGGCGTGGCCGTGCTTGACTTTCAGAGCCTCAGCGACTGAGAAGGGGGTGCGTAGCCCCACTGCGAGGTCGTGGGTGAGGTGGTTCCCGCCCACGGGCAGAACCACCGTGTGCCACACGCTGCCATCGATGAACACGGCCATGTCTGTCGTGCCTCCACCGATGTCCACCAGCACCACGCCCAGCTCTTTCTCGGCCTCGGTCAGAACCGCCTCGCCAGCCGCGATGGGTTGCACGATGAGATGCTGCACGCGTACGCCGGCGTTCTGGACACATTCCGCCAGGTTATGAATCGAGGCAGAAGCCCCGGTGACGAGGTGAGCCTCGACTTCCAGGCGGAAGCCGCGAAGTCCCAAGGGGTTGCGGACCCCATCTTGCTCGTCCACTAGATATCCGCGCGGAATGGCGTGAAGTAGTTCCCGGTTGGGAGGGATGGCGATGGCCGTGGCCGCCTCCATGGCGCGATCAACATCGTCCTGGATGATCATCCGCTCTCCGCGGGAGATGGCGGCTATGCCCCGGCTGTTAACTCCGGCAATGTGCGAACCGGAAATCCCGACATAGGCGCTATCGATGGCGTAACCAGACACCTGTTCTGCCTTACGCACGGATTCGGTAATGGCCTGGCTGGCCTGGTCCACGTCGAGCACGACGCCCTTGCGCAAACCGCGAGAGGCCGAAAGGCCTATGCCCACGATCCGCAGGTCTGCCTCCTCACTCGGTTCCGCCACCAGGGTGCATATTTTGGTGGTGCCCACGTCTATGGCTACTGTTGCTTCTTCCATGCTGTTCTCCTCCGGCTTCCTCGCACCGCCGCCCCCTACGATTCTGGACTGGGTCCCTCTGCCAACCGGTACAGTGGGCTTTCAGGGCAGCGGACGTCGATGGACTCCACCCTAGCCCCCTGGGTGGCCAGCTTCAAGACCAGCGCTTCGAGGATAGCTACCTTCAAGGCTGCGTTGTTGCCATCTCCGAGGTACACTTGCCATCCGTGCTCGTTTCGGTAACTGAGGCCGTTCTGCGCCGAGTATTCAAAACTAGTCGCTCCCGGAAGCAGGTCTCGGTATTTCTGCGCGGCCACCACGGGCTCAAGCTCTACCGTGTCGCCGGGCTGGGGGGCTGTGGAATCGAGAGTGGTGATTACTATGTCCGGCTCTGGCTGGCCGCCCAGAGACACGATCAGGCCCTCCTCGTCCACGCCATAGCGCTGTTCACCGGCCCGCCACACGACCTGAGCCTGGCGCTCTCGCACTAGGACGACCATGCGGTTGGGTAGGCCCAACTCCACTGTGGCCTCCCGCACGTCGGGGAGGGCCTCGACCTGCTCTTCCGCTTCCCTGGGGTCGACGAAAAACACACTGTAGCCCTCGAGCTGTGTCTGGTCGAGGATCTCCGCTGGCGACACCAGGCTGTTGCCCTGCACGGTAATCTCGTAGATGTAGTAGGAGTCATTAACGAACAATAAGGCCAGCAAAGCGAGGAGCGCTGCCGCCAGCAGGAGGGCGGCGATTCGTGAGGCCACCGCGGAGTGCGCGCGGCTGGTTCTGCGCATACGCGGCCGCTCCTGGGCGACGGCCTGTTCATAGGACCGTCGTCCGCGGTCCATTTCGGAGCGGCGCGGGTTTTTCCTCCTCTTGCTGTCCTGTCGCAGGGTAGACATCCCCGAGCTTCCTCTCAGCTGTCGCGAGAGCCTTCGAACTCGCCGACTAGCTCTATCTCCAACTCCAGGTCCAGGCTACAGCGCCGCCATACCTCGTCCTGCGCCATGGTTACTAGGAGGAGCACATCCGCGGCCGTGGCCTGCCCTAAGTTCACTATGTAGTTGGCGTGTTTCTCCGAGATCTGGGCGCCGCCAACGCGCTTGCCTCGCAGCCCTGCCTCGTCGATCAACTGGGCGGCACTCCTATCTGGCGGGTTCTTGAATACGGAGCCAGCGCTGGGCTGTAGCGGCTGCACGGCGCGACGCTGGGCACGGTACTGGTCCATGCGTTCCTTCAGCCTGGCAGCGGATTCTGGCTCCAGTTGAAGTGCCACCGAAAGAACGATCTCTCCGTTGCCTTGAGTGTTCCTGAAGCGGCTGGTGCGATATCCCAGCCCAAGTTCCTCGGTAGCTAGCTCCCGCTGCTTGCCTTCGTGATCGAGCACCCTCACTCTACGCACCACTGTCGCCATCTCTCCGCCGTAGGCACCCGCATTATTCACGATGGCGCCGCCCAATGTGCCAGGAATGCCTATCGCCCACTCCAGGCCACCTAGGCCACTCTGTGCCGCCTCTCGCGCGAGACGTGCCAGAGGAAGCCCTGCTTTGGCCACGACGCTGTAGGAGGCCGCATCCAGGTCATAGCCGCAGCACCGGTTCTCGATGACCAAACCTCTGTAGCCTGCATCAGCCACCAGCACGTTAGTGCCTCTGCCGAGCAGCAGAACTGCTTGGTCCACTTCTCGAGCGAGCATCACCCAGGAGCGAAGCTGTTCCTCATTCTCTGCCACGGTGAAGTAGTCGGCTCGACCCCCGATCTGGAACGAGGTGTGCTTGCTCAAGGGTTCATCCGGCAACAGTCGATCGCCCAGGCCCCTTTGCCGCGCCAATTGCGTGAGGCCCGGTCTGTCAGACACCCGGTGTGGCATTCCGTGCGGCATGGCCAGTAGTTCTTCGCCCACCCGCCACACGTCGCCTGCACCCATGGTGATGAGCACATCGCCAGGCGTCAGCCAGTGAGCGAGCCAGGCCGCGACCTCGGAAAGATCGGAAAGCTGGGTGACGCTGGTGTGGTTCATGGCCCCTACCAGGTCGCTGGCCTCGATGTCAAAGGTGTCCTGTTCCCGTGCCGCATAGATGGGTGTGACAATCACCTGGTCCGCGTCGTCGAAGGCACTGGCGAATTCAGTCAACAGAGCCTTGGTTCGGCTATAGGTGTGCGGCTGAAAAACAACCCAAATCCGGCGGCCGTCGTATCTCTGGCGCGCACCCGTCAGGGTCGCCTTGATCTCGCTAGGGTGATGTGCGTAGTCATCCACGACAGTTATGCCCTGCCATTCTCCCTTGACTTCGAAGCGACGCCCCACGCCCCGAAAGCGCTTCAGGGTGTCTCTAGCCAGAGAAAGGTCCAGGCCCAGGTGATCGGCGATGCCTATCGCAGCCAAAGCGTTGCAAACATTGTGGATGCCAGGGATGCGGAGCTCGAACCGACCCCGCTGTTCCTCTCCAGCCGTGACCAGGAAGTCACTTCCCCCCAGCGTATTCTGCCGAATATCGGTCGCTCTCCACTGAACTTCGGAGCCCAGACCGTAGGTGCTGACTATCCCTACTTCCGTCTGCCTGAGTGCCTCGCGCACCTGGGGGTCATCACCGCAGGCCATGACGAACCCATAAGCGGGCACCCCCTGCAGGAACCGCACAAAGGCCTGGGTCATGTCCTCCAGGTCGGTGTAGCAGTCTGGGTGGTCCATCTCGATACTGGTAACGACGACCACTTGAGGGCTCAGTTCCAGAAAGGTCCGATCATACTCGTCCGCCTCGATGACGAAGTGCGGGCCATTTCCCTCCCTGGCATTGGAGCCCAGTTCTGGCACGATTCCTCCAACGATGATGGTTGGGTCCAGGCTGGCATCCCGCAGAATCAAACCGATCATCGCACTCACTGTCGTCTTGCCGTGCGTGCCCGCCACCGCGATTCCGCAGCGGTCCTTCATCAACCAGGCCAGCGCTTGGCCCCTTCTAAACACTGGAATCCCAGCTCTCTTGGCTGCCACGACCTCTGGATTGTCTTCGGGGATGGCCGAGGAGACGATTAGCGCGTCTGTACCGCTCACGTTCTGCTCTCTGTGGCCCTCGTAGACCGTAGCGCGCCGACGCTCCAGGTCGTGCGTGATAGGCGAGTGGTGCAGATCGGAACCAGAGACGGCATAGCCCCGATCCAGAAGCAGGCGTGCTATAGCACTAAGTCCTATTCCCCCGATGCCCACTAGATGGATGTGTGCCCCGGGTGAAAGGTTGTACAAAGCGCTGATGGCGCCTTGTCCCTCGGTTCCACATCTCATCTGACGACCCTCATCACGATCATGAATGGTACCAGGAAGAGCAGGTATGGTTCGAGTAGGGGAACTGGAATCAGAGGCACCAGGTAGTTCTGCGCGAACTCCGTGAGCGGTGGCTGGAAGAGGCCGAGTATCTGGATGGGATAATTGAAGACGTGCAAGTAGTGCCACATGGTCCCTGAAATCAGGTAGCCGTTGATTAGCCCACTCATCAGATTCAGCACAATGCCCACGGGCCCTCTCGGCGCCACGCCGGTGAAGGCGAGGGTGTCTCCGTGGTAGGATATGACCACCACGGCCACAAAGACCAGTATGTAGAACAGGGACTGGATCAGGGCGCCGTACTGTCCTTCAAAGACCACGCTATACTGGGCGTACCTGGCCAGATACGCGTCCAGTAGATAGAGGGCCGACTGACCACCCTTGGTTAGTAGCAGAAGAGCAGCCAGGATCGTCGTGGTCACCCCCAGCTCCTTGGGGTAACCTCGGACCACGCCCACTATAGCGAAGACTCCGACTAGCAGCGCCCAGATGACTTCCAGCGGACCCACGTCCAGTCCTCTCTCACCACAGGCCTTGCACTCTGAGCGGTCTCTCCGTTCGACTAGGCCTCGATAGGCTTCATCAAGCGGACCGCCAGGATGACAAAAACTACGAAAACGACCAGTATGATCGCGCCAAGGCTCGCTCCCGGCAGGCTCAGCGAGGCGGGGAGACTTGGAGCGACCACGGAGAGCTCCCCTTCCGCTGTAGCGGAAGCTACAGGTAGCGAGATCTCCTGCCCATAGGACAACAACGGTAGCACCAGATAACTCAGCGTAAAGCCGTTGGCCACACCAAGAACCACGCCCGCCAGTCTCTGAAACACTGAGGTCGGTCTCCTGCCGAAACGCATGACTAGCAGGAACACTAAGACGACCGCGGAAACGAATACCGCTAGCAGTAGTAGACGTACCTGATCAGGGTTGGTGGGATCCACCAGCACGGCCTCCGCCAGACCTGACGATTGGACACAGCTGCCCGCATCGGCCTGCGTCCCGCAGGCGAGGAAGAAGCGCAGCCCCTTGTAGGCGACATTGACGCCCCCCACGAGGGCGTCTTTCTCCACTCCCAGCAGCCCCCACACCGCCAGGATGGGCACGAAGGCCATCAGTTGTCCTCTCCAGCCTCGTTTCAGGCCCACGGCGGTTGATGCAGCCAGGGCAGCGACGATCACGATCAGGTATTGAAGCACTGCGGGCTCAAAGGGTAGGTCCATGTCCTTCTGCTCGACTCTGTCTTTTCGCGGTTGAGATCTCGTGCAGCAGGCGGGCGACGCTGCTCGCGGCGTCAGGACGAGCCAGGCGCCGCGCTCCCTGAGCGAGGGCCGCCAGTCTATCGTCGTCCTTCAGCAGTCCCAGGATGGTTTGCCGCAGGACGCCATTCTCCAACCGGTGATCGTCTATCTTCACCGCCGCCTGGTTCTCCACCATGTATTGGGCGTTCAGATCCTGATGCCGCCCGGCGTGCGGGTACGGAATCAGGATCCCTGGCAGGCCAAGAGCTGGCAACTCACCGACGGTGGCGGCTCCAGCCCGTGCGACGGCCAGGTCAGCAGCGCCCAGCGCAAAGATCATCTCTTCGTGCAGATACGGGTATACCCGGTACCTCTGAGACAAGGCAGCGGGCAGCTCGTCGCGGCGGGATAGTAGCCAGGGGAAATCCTGCTCTCCACTGAGATGTACCATCTGGCAGAGGCCGAGCAATTCCTCCAGTATGCGACTCACGGCAAGGTTGATGGTGTGGGCCCCCTGGCTGCCTCCCAGCACCAATAGCGTCTTCTGGTCCTCCTTCAGATCAAGTCTGCGTCGGCAAGCGGCTTTGTCAGTCCCGAAGAGCTCCCTCCTCACTGGATACCCAGTAACCACTGCCTTCCTCGGAGGGAAGCTGTCTATGGAACTGTCAACGGACACCGCCACGCGGGTCGCCAACCGCCCCAACAACTTCACCGCCCATCCGGGCGTCAGGTCGGGGAGGTATATCAGGCTAGGCACCCTGCTGATCCAACCGGCCAGAATGGCTGGCGCGCAGACGTACCCCCCCGTCGCAAACACCGCTTGCGGCCTGAAATCGCCCATGAGGGCCAGGCACTGAGCCGTGCCGCGAGCCAGCCCCACCAGGCGTCGCGGCACGGTCCAAGGGCTGGCGCCATGGAAGCTGGCGGTGCTGATCCCCTCGAAGGGCAAGCCGGCTCTAGCGGCCAGCTTCGCCTCTATGCCGGACGCGTTTCCCACGTAGCATATCTCCGTTGACGGTGCCCCTGCGTCGTCAAGATGCTGCAGGACGGCCAGGATAGGGTACACGTGACCGCCCGTTCCTCCGCCGGAAACCAACAGGCGCATTCCGCTCCTCTGCAGTCTGGGTCGTCCCGCGGGAGATGCCGAGCAATATGCCCACGCCCATCATGGAAAAAACCAGTGACGAGCCACCTAGGCTGATAAACGGCAGCGGGAGACCCGTGAAGGGAAGTGTGTCGGTGACCACAGCCACGTTGATCAGGGCCTGGAAGGTGAGCCAGACGGTGATGCCTGAGGCCAGGATGAACCCGAAGGGGTCTTGCGCCCGCAAGGCGATTTTGAAGCCTCGATAGGCCAGGGCCGCGAAAAGGCCGAGAACCACCAGGCAGCCCAACAGTCCGAGCTCTTCGCCCAGTACCGCGAAAATCGCATCGCTTTCGGCAGCGGGAAGCATGGCCTTCTGCTGCCCGGAGCCCAGTCCAACGCCCGTGGCGCCGCCCGAGCCCAAGGTGACCAGCGTGTGCATCACCTGATAGGTATCCTGAGCCATAGCGGCGCCAAACGGCCTCTGAAGCATCGCAAAAGGGTCCTGCGAGAAGGCCACTATCCTGTTCCAGGCGTACTCATAGTTGGCGATGATCAGTAGAAGGGTGCTGCTGCCCACAATGCCGCTGACTATCAACTGGAGTACATCTGCTCCAGCGATGAAGAACATAGTGGCTGCCGTGGCCACGATGAGAATGGTGGTGCCGAAGTCCGGCTCCAGGATGATCAGGCCTGCGATACTTCCGATGAGGATGGCGAAGGGAACCAGACCATAGGTGACCTGTCTCAGCTTCTCTCCCTTGGAGGAGAGCCAGTGGGCCACGTAGAGGACCATGGCCAGCTTGCATACCTCACTGGGCTGGATAGAGTCGCCAAGTATCCGGCGTTTGGCGCCGTAGACGGAGGGGCCTGCCAGAAGCACATAGATCAGAAGCAGCACCGTGACCAGCATGAACACAACCGACCACTTCTGCCACTTGTGATACTCGACTCGCATCATGAGAGCCATGATGTCCAGGCCCATGGCAGCCCAGACCGCCTGCCTGACCAGGTAGAAGGTAGGTTGGTCGGCATACGTGTATCCCAGCGCGAAGGTAGCGCTGTAGACCATGATCAGTCCAATCAGGACAAGAGCTACAACTATGAGCACCAGAACGTAGTCGGGTCGCTGGCTTGATCGATCGTTGCTACCGGGCATCGCTACCTCTCGGCCCCAGCTAGTTGCTCGGGCGAGCGCATCATCTCGTTCACCAGAGATTTGAAATGATCCCCCCGCTCGGCGAAGTCTCTATACATGTCGAAACTCGTGCAGGCCGGGGACAGGAGCACGACATCGCCTTTCTCGGCCATCCGGGCGGCGCTGTGCACAGCCTCTCTCAGGTCGGAGGAAAGGTAGACGGGCAGTTCTCTCCCCAGTTCGTCGGCGCGAGCCCGACGGACAGCCTGCTCCAGGAGCGGTGCAGCTTCTCCAAAGAGTACGAGTGCCTTCACCTTCTCAGTGATGGCCCTGGCCAGGGCCTCTACAGGCAGGTGTTTCTCACGGCCGCCGGCCAAGAGTATCACGGGCTGCGAAAAGGAGCGCAGCGCTGCTATCGTCCTGTCAGGGGAGGTGGCGATGGAGTCGTCGAAGTAGCGGATGCCTTGGATCTCGCCGACCAGTTCGAGCCGATGTTCAACACCGCGGAAGCTGGTAACCGCGGTACCCATCGCCTGCGCACTGGCGCCGGCTGCCGCGGCTATGGCACAGGCAGCCAGCACGTTGTCCAGATTGTGAGAGCCGAGGAGCTGAATCTCCGCGATTCGGCAGACTGTGTTCTGCTGGCCATGCCAGCGCACCGTGATCTCGTCTCCCTGTAGGCAGGCACCCCTCTCGACTGGCTGCGAGCGGCTGAAGAAGGCCACCTGACCCTTGCACAGATCCGCCAGTCTGCGGGTAGCCTCCTGGTCCGCGTTGAGGACGGCGCAATCCACGTCTCTCTGGTACCTAAGGATGCTGGTCTTGGCAGCTATGTACTCGTCCATGGATTGGTGGCGGTCAAGGTGATTGGGCGACAGGTTCAGGACGGCGGCGATGTGGGGACTCTGATCGAGGTCCTCTAGCTGAAAGCTAGATAGCTCCATCACTACGCAGTCCTCGGGCCCTATCTGGTTGACGATGTCGATCAGAGGGGAGCCGATGTTGCCCCCAACGTATGTCCTGCGTCCGTACGCTCTCATGGTTTCTCCGACCAGACTGGTCGTAGTGGTCTTTCCGCTGCTACCGGTAATGCCAATGATCGGTGCCGGACACAGGATGAAGAAGAGCCTGGTCTCACTGCTCAGCTCTATGCCGCGGCGACGAGCTGCGGCGAGGATGGGGATCTCGCGAGGTACTCCAGGACTCACAAAAACTACGTCTGCCTCAAGGGCCTCTGCAGGATGTCCTCCCAGAAGATAGTGTATGGGCAGCCCAGCAAGGTCTCCCATGGCCTCCTTCAGCTCGCTCTCTTCCTTGATGTCGGTGACGGTCACCTTTGCTCCCTGTCGCGCCAAGAACCTGGCCAAAGCCGTTCCTTCTCTCCCCAGGCCCACGATGGTGGCTCTTTGTCCCTCGTAGATCATGGCGCAGGTCGGATCATCACAGTAGGGCCAGGGCGATGCCCAGCATGGCCGCCAAGACGCTGACCAGCCAGAAACGCTGCACGACATGCACCTCGGACCATCCCACAAGCTCGAAGTGGTGATGCAGCGGCGTCATCTTGAAGATGCGCTTTCCGCCGGTCACCTTGAAGTACCAGACTTGAAGTGCCACGGATAGCACCTCGGCGACGAAAACGATACCGACTAGGGGGAGTAGCAGCCATTGGCCGGTCATCATCGCGACCAGGCCCAGCGTGCCCCCCAGGGCCAGCGAGCCCGTGTCTCCCATGAATAGCTGAGCTGGATAGGCGTTGTACCACAAAAAGGCCAGGGTCGCCCCGGTCACGGTAAAGCAGAAGGCCACCAGAAAGAGCTGGCCCTGGAGCAGGGCAATAACTCCAAAGGCGGCGAAGGCGACGGCTGACGTGCTCCCTGCCAGGCCATCCAGGCCGTCGGTCAGGTTCACAGCGTTCGCAGTGACCACGATCACAAACATGGCGCAGGGCAGATACCAGATGCCCAGGGAGAACTTGGTGGTGATAGATGGCAGGGCGAAGCTTTCCAGCCGGAAGACGAAATGCAGTACGAAACTTGCACCTAGGGCAATCAACCCCAGCAAGGCCAGCTTGCGCCGTGGGGTGAGCCCTCCTTTGCCGTTGGTCTGTTCACCCTTGGCTGCTCTCCTGCTTCTCCTCAACCCGCCCAAGTCGTCCATAGCGCCCACGACAGCGCAGGCCAGGATCGTGCCGAGGGGCAGGAGCATCGACTCGCGGTCGATGAGATTGAACAAGGCGGTCATGATCGCTACCGGAACCGCGATGGCTATCCCACCCATGGTGGGTGTTCCTGTCTTGATTTGGTGGGAGAGAGGACCATCAATACGGATCTGCTCACCTAGGCCACGGGTCTTCAAGTATCTTAGCAGCAATGAGCCGAACGGCAGTGCCAGCAAGAAAGTAGCCACCCCTAGCGTGAGGGCAAAGGCCATTATCTCTC
>DATEXS010000297.1:0-5459 GCA_035256725.1 Anaerolineae bacterium | reverse complement strand
GGTTTACTGCCCCCTCGACGAGGTGGTGGAGCGAGTCTTCGAGATCTATCCACCAGACGCGGCGGACTGGGTTCGTGAGAGGGAAGTCCCCCAGCCACCCACCGACTACTGCGACGTCCACGGCCCCTCGCCGACCACTGGCGACGTAGGCATCACCAAGCCACGACCCTACGACTACATCCATGGTATCGTGCAGATCACGGGGAACGCCCGAGGACCGGACGTCCAGCTGTATCGCCTCCAGTACGGGCCCGGGATCAACCCCAACTCCTGGACCCAGATAGGTGGCGATCACCCCAACACCGTGGATGGGGGCCTGCTGGAGACCTGGGATGTGAGGGACCTCGACGGACTCTACACTCTGCAACTGTCTGCGGTGGACTGGAATGGATTCTACCGCCAGTCGACGATTCAGGTCACCGTGGACAACGCGGCGCCATCGATCGAGATCACCTACCCGATTACGCAACAGCTCTACGTCATGGAGGAGGACGAGTGGGTGAGCATCCAGGCCCAGGCGACGGACAACTTCTCCATGGACAGGGTTGAGTTCTACTTCGACAAGGAGATGCTGACCTACGACACGGTGAGCCCCTATAACCAGCGCTGGACGATCGTGATGACGACGACGGTGGAGCAGGACGCTGCGCTCCGCAAGTTGCTGGCTGAAAGCGTCCCTGTAGAACAGTTCCCTGCTCCCTATTCCTCCGCAGAAGATCCTGTTCTGGAGGTGACCAACTCCATTACCGTGCCCCATACCATCTATGTGGAGGCCGTGGACGCCGCGGGCAATCGAACCAAGAGCGAAGAGTTGATGATCTACGTCGTCCACAAGCAGGAGGAGGAAGAGGACACCGCCCAGGCCAACTGGGACCTGTACGACGAACGTAGCTGGGCACTCGCGCGCCGAGAGAACGAACTCGCGGTGCCGACATGACCATGATCCTGGTCAGCAATGACGACGGCATCAGCGGCCCAGGGTTAGTCCCTCTCAGGCAGGCCCTTGAGCGCGTCGCGGAGGTCACGGTCATCGTCCCAGATCGCCAGTGGACCGCCTCCGGCCACGCCAAGACCATGCACAAACCTTTGCGCATACAGGAGATAACCCTGGCTGATGGTGGCCGAGCCTACTCGAGCAGTGGCGCACCCTCAGACTGCGTGGCCCTGGCTGTCCTGGGCTTCCTGCCAGAACCACCGGACCTGGTGGTCTCTGGCATCAACCTCGGCGCCAATGTGGGGCACGACATCACCTACTCAGGGACGCTGGCAGCGGCCTTCGAAGGCACTATCTCTGGGATCCCCTCCATCGCCGCATCACTAGACACCTACGAAGACGGCGATTTTAGACCGGCAGCAGAGTTCGTGGCCGGCCTGGCCAGAGAGGTCCTGGCCCGCGGCCTGCCGAAGAGTGTCCTGCTCAACGTAAATATTCCCAACGTACCGCGGGACGAGATCGCCGGGGTGGAGATCACTAGGCTGGGGCGAAGGTTATACCGGGACCGGTTGATCAAGCGGCAGGACCCCCGTGGACGAGACTACTACTGGATTGGTGGTGAACGTCCCACCGGGGACGCGGACGAGGAAGGTACCGACATCTGGGCCCTGGCCTCCAGGTGCGTGTCCGTAACGGCTATCCACCTGGACATGACCGACTACAGCTTCCTCAAAGAGCTCGAAACCTGGCATCTGGAGCTTTGACCTAACGGCCGTGGTTCGTTCCTGGCCTCGGGCGCCGTCTCGCACGTGAAAGGAGAATCTGTCCGTGGACTTGTGGCAGGCTCTGGAAGCCAGACACAGTGTGCGGGGATTTGACCAGGGGCTCGACGTCTCCCCGGAGACTGTGACCAAGCTCCTTCAAGCTGCCGTTCGTGCTCCCTCCGCGGGCAACTGCCAGCCCTGGCACTTCTACGTGGTGCGAGACCGCAGCATCAAGCAGGCCCTGGCCCAAGCCGCGCTTAGCCAATGGTTCCTGAGTGAGGCCCCAGTGGTGATTGTCGTCTGCGCTGACCCCGAGCGATCGGCGCGTAGATACGGAGATCGGGGCAGACACCTCTACTGCCTTCAGGATACGGCTGCTGCTACCCAGAACCTCCTCCTGGCGGCGGTAGCCTCGGGACTCGGTGCGTGCTGGGTCGGTGCCTTCGATGAGCAAGCTACCTCGAGAGCGCTTCAACTGCCTGGCCGCCTTCGTCCGCTGGCCATAGTTCCTCTGGGCTATCCATCCGAACGTTCCGCGCACCCCTCGGAACGCCTTCCTTTGGACTCGGTGGTCACCAAGGTCGACTGACCGTCGGGTTGCTCCTGTTCGTATTCCGCGGGAGGTGAACAATGCGGGATCCATTCTACCATCCCCAATTCCAGGATTGGTGTTGCCTCGCCTGCATACCGCGTCTATAATCTAGGCCGCGCGAACAGGGGTGGCCTCTTACAGTACGAAGGCAAAGGAGGAGTCGGTCGTGGCTAACAGATTTGCGTTCTTCGAGGGCCGAATCGTGCCCATAGAGCAGGCCAAGGTCAGCATTATGACCCACGCCTTCAACTACGGAACGGGCTGCTTTGAGGGGATCCGGGCCTACTGGAACAAGACCGAGGAGCAGCTCTACGTCTTTAGGATGAGAGAGCACTATGAGCGCTTCCTGCACTCCTGCAAGATCATCCTCATTTCTCTCCCGTACACAGTTGATCAACTCTGTGGCACGACCCTAGAGCTCCTCAGGAAAGAAGGCTTTCGTGAGGACACTTACATCCGTCCTCTCGCCTACAAGGCCGAGACCGGGGTTGGCGTCCGCTTGCACGATCTCAAGGACGACTTTGCCCTCTTCGCCACGCCTTTCGGCAAATACATCGAAAGAGAGGAAGGGGCCAACGTTGGCGTCTCGTCCTGGCGCCGAATCAACGATAACGCTGTCCCCGCCAGGGCCAAGATCACGGGTGCCTACATCAACTCGGCGCTGATCAAGACCGATGCGGTGATGAATGGGTACGACGAGGCGATCGTTTTGACACAGGAAGGCCACGTCTCAGAGGGAAGCGCCGAAAACCTGTTCATCGTGAGAGAGGGCAAGCTGGTCACCTCCCCCATCACCGACGACATCCTGGAGGGCATAACCAGGTCTACCCTCATGGAGCTGGCCAGGGAGGAGCTCAGCTTGGAGACGGTCGAGCGCCCCATAGACCGCACCGAGCTTTACGTCGCAGACGAGGCTTTCTTCTGCGGGACGGGCGTTCAGATAGCGGCCATTACTCAGATCGACCACCGTGCCGTGGGGACCGGCCAGATAGGGCCCATCGTTCAGCAGTTGAGGGAGTTGTACTTCAGTATCGCGCGTGGAGAGAAGGCCGAGTACAAGCACTGGGTAAGCCCCGTATACCAGCCGGTTCCAGCCGTGTGAGCTCCTGACCGCGAAGGCTGGCACGAGCCGGAGCCAGCCCCGGATGTCCAGCCTACTCTAGGGAGCAACCACCTCTGGAGTTGCCGGCAACAGTATGTGGTCGCCCAGAGTAGAGCCTTGCCGGTCCGTGGCTTGCAGCCTGCTGAGGCTGTCCAGTTCATAGAGCCCCACCGAGAACTGATACCTCCCTGGGGAGGCGCCCACGCCCAGAGGGATCAGATGCTCGTCCTCCACGATCTCTCCGATCGTCCAGGCCCACGTGGGATACAGGCCGCTACCCGGCACTCCGTCGCCCTGGGCAATGGCCTTCCCGTCAGCGTCTAGCAGATGCACGAAGACGATGTAGTCCTCGGGGATCTCCGCAATCGCCTTCCAGTACAGCACCAACCTGAAATAGTTACCGGGCTTCGCGCTATGGTTGTCCAGCCTGTAGCCCAGCAACTCGATCCTCTTCCCAAAGGTGAACGGACCTACCAAGGCGGCAGCGGAGAGATCGACCGGTTCTGCTCGGCGAACCAAGATCCTCCCTAGGTCAATGCTCTCAGAGACAATCTCACCTTCCTGATCGAGGATGGGCAGCCTCTTCGCGGTGTCCGGCACGTAGAGCCCGGCCCGCAAGACATAGACACCGGGAGGCGTCTCGGGCGATATGCTGAGCAGGTGACGGTCGGAAACATAGAAACCTGGCGTCCAACCGGAGGTGGGAATGTCCGCAGGGCTAAGTTCCTCGGACAGGCTCCAGGAGATGAAATTGGGTCGAAGATCGTCAAGGTGCAGAAAAACGCTATAGTCCTTTTTCAGCCTGCGCTGAGCCTGCCAGTACAGCGTGACCTGCAAGTCCCCGCCCGCTACCACTTCCCCGCTGCTCACATCATGCCCGAGCAACAGCACCTCGCTACCCAGATTGACCTCGGCCGGGTGCTGGACCCCCAGCACCTCCCCCGGAGGAGAAGTCTTCCGGAACCAGGTGGTGTGAGGGTCAATGAGCCCTTCCTTCGCCACCAGCAGCGCCAGAAGCAGTCCCCCCAGTATGCTCGCGTTCGCGGCCGACAGACCTCTCGTCGCCACGGGCTCCTCAACAGCCGAGCCACTTCGCCGTCGGCGGACGCCCACCAGCACTGCTGCCCCGATCAAGGCCAGCGCTGTGGCTGCGGACAACAGGTTGGCCGCCACCCTGACCGGCGTGTCGCCGAACCGGACCGCCACCCGGTGCTCTCCCGCGGGCACGGGAAACGTGATCAGACCCTCCGGATAGGATGGTTGGATGGGCACGGGTTGAGAGTCCACAGAGGCTCGCCAGCCGGGATAGTAGAGGGTGTTGAACCGCAGCGTGACTGCGCTGGGCGAGGACACGAGGTACTCATCCGACACCACTGTATGCTCCAGCACTTCCGCGCTGGCAGAGTCAGGGAGGGTCCCCAGATCGAGCTTGGTTATGGGACTATCGGAGAGGTAGAGCGGCACCAGCGGCGAGTTTGTGGGCTCGTCGATCACCCATACAGGGAGACACTCACTGGTACTGTTGGTGCCCACGATGCCGGTCCTGAGTTCGTGAAGGACCACGTCCCTGGAAGACAGATCCTCCCGGCTGGCGGGAGGCCATCGAGGATAGAGTTGCACGAAGGCTGATCCTACGGCCACCACCAGGCATAAGCCCACCAGGGCCACTGTCGCTTTCGGCCATCGGATCCTGATCCACAGGCCGGCGCTCGCGCCACTCAGCACCGCAGCAGCCAGGATGGCCACGCTGAAAAACCGCCAGGGAAACTGCGTAAAGGCCAGCAGCGGCACATTCGCCCAAACCACACTGGACACCGGTAGCGTCATGAACACGGAGACAACGAGCATCGCTGGGAAGAACGCGGCTTGCATCTTGCGCTCTCTTGGCCAGGGGCCCACGACGATGCCCAGCAATCCCAGGCCGCTGAGCAGCAACTGTGCCGTCCCCAGATTCAGAAGCCAAACCGGATTCAACGAGGAGCCATCCGGCACCTCTGAAGGCGAGAGGATCTCGCTAAAAGTCAGGAAGTGCCTGCTGAACTCGAAATAGTCCTCCTTGAGACGGTC